>JAFYPG010000069.1 GCA_017547605.1 Prevotella sp. | reverse complement strand
TCGGATGCCAGGATCTCTGCAGACTTCTGTCCTTCAGAGGTCAGGATCTGGGCACGCTTGTAACGCTCTGACTGCAACTGCTTCTCCATGGCCGTCAGCACTGAGTCGGGAGGCGTGATGTCCTGCAGCTCCACACGGTTCACCTTCACGCCCCACTTGTCCGTTGCATCATCGAGTACGGCGGAGAGTTTCTTGTTGATAGTATCGCGAGAGGTCAGCGTCTCGTCGAGTTCCAGTTCACCGATGATATTACGCAGCGTGGTCTGCGTCAGCTTCTCGATGGCGTTGGGCAGGTTGTTGATCTCGTAGGTAGCCTTGAAGGGATCCACGATCTGGAAGTAGAGCAGTGCGTTGATCTCCGTCTGCACGTTATCCTTGGTGATCACGTTCTGCTTGGGGAAGTCATACACCTGTTCGCGGAGGTCGATGGTCGTGGAATACATATACCGTCCGTGATGGAGCACCACGATCGACTTGGCACGGTCGATGAACGGGATGATGATGTTGATACCCGGCTTCAGCGTGGCGTAATAGCGTCCGAGACGCTCCACGATCTTGGTTTCCGACTGGGGAATAATCACAAGTGCCATTTTGGCGAAGATCACCACACAGATAATGATGGCAATCAGTACATAAGTCATAATATCCATAATTTTAATGTTTAATGTTTATTGTCTAATTAAGGGTCTCTACGGTAATAATGGTGCTCTCACGCCCTACAACACGGACGTTCGCACCCTCAGGGATATCGGCGGCCTCGTTGGTCACGGCCTTCCAGATGTCGCCGTCGATCTGTACGCGGCCGAAGCCATCGGACTTGACGGTCTCCACTACCCTGCCCTGACGACCTAACAGCGCATCGGCATTGCTCACGCGGTTGTCCTCGCCTTTGTGCAGATAGCGCTGGGCGAAGGGACGTACCCAGAAGAGACTGATCAGCGTGAAAACGGCGAAGGTGAGCAACTGGACGTAGATGCCCATTCCCAGTGCCGCTGCGATGGCTGCGAAGAACGCTCCGATGGAGAAGCAGATGATGAAGAAGTCACCAGCCGTCAACTCCAGGATCAGACAGACGACAGCTACCGCTGCCCACATCTGCCATAAGTGTTGTGCTAAATACTCAATCATAATCCCAATATTTTAATGTTTAATGTTTAATCTTTAATGTCTAATGTTTAATGTCTATAGCGTCAGCACAAAGTCATCCCAGTCTTTCGACGAGCCTTTCTTTCCGAAGACCTTTGAATAAAGGCGGCTGCGCGTGGAGGCAACACTCTCTTTTGAGTGGGCCGTCAGCAGCGCGATATCCTTGGGTTGGATCCTCACCTTGATGAGCAGACTGACGTGATAGTCCTGCTCCGTCATCCGGTAGAGGCTGTACAGTTTTTCCGTAAAACCCGTATAGATGCTGTTCACCAGTTCTGCCAGTTCCGTCCACTCCTGATGGGTCAGGCTCCGTCCGCTGTTCAGGCATTGTTGCAGGTGGTGGTAGATCTCCGACGAGAAGATCACCGTCTCTGCCTGCTGACGTTTCTCGTTCTCTATCATCGCCACCTTATTATTATAATCAAGTGTGGCTTTCTTCTCCTCGAGTTCCAGACGAAGCAGGGAGTTCTCGTCACCGAGTTTCTGAAGCAGCGTCTCCAGTTCATGGATCTTGGCCTCGTTCTGCTCGATGTTCTGCCGACTCTGGGCCTGCTGCGACTCCTGAAGGGCGCGTACCTTATCCAGACGCTCCTGCAGGGCCAGTACCTTACGACGGCTGATCTGTACTGTGACATAGAACAGCACCGCATAGACCAATATTCCTATGACCAATTCGTAAATCATAGCGCAAAGGTACGAAGAAAAAACGAATCCGCCAAAGGTTTTCGTTCGCAATAGTTTGCAAATGCTTTTCCAGTTCGCAAAAGTTCGCAACACAGATTCGCAAAAGTTTGCAAAAGGCAATAATCAGGCGATTCGTACGTTATATTATCTGATGAAACTTCACATCACGCGATATATCATGGTGCTGGCAATGCTCCTGACGGGCATGGCAGCCTTTGCTGATGGCTTTACCCTCAAGGGAAAAGTCGTCGATGAGGAGGAAAACGCCCTGGAACTGGTGACCGTCTCCTGTCTGGCACAGGGAAAGGTGACGATGACCAACCTGAAAGGTGAGTTCAGCATTGACCTGCAGTCGGCGGATTCCGTGGAAGTGCGCTTCTCCATGGTGGGCTACGCTCCAAGGAAACGGGTGTTCCGTCGTCCGAAGGGTAAGATGACCGTGCAGATCGTGATGCAACCGATGGAGGCCTTAAAGGAAGTCACCGTCACACAACGCAGACGACAGACGGGACAGACGGAGCAGTTGGACGTGAAGGATATCAAACAGGCCACCTCCACGACGGGCAATGCCGTGGAAGAACTGATCCAGCAACAGGCAGGCGTAAGCAGTCACAACGAACTCTCCAGCCAGTACAATGTGCGTGGCGGATCCTTCGACGAGAACTCCGTCTATATCAACCAGGTGGAGGTCTATCGTCCCCTGCTCATCAGTAGCGGCAATCAGGAAGGACTCTCCATCATCAACCCCGACATGGTGGAGAAGATAGGATTCTCCACGGGTGGATTTGAAGCGAAATATGGTGACAAAATGTCATCGGCCCTCGATATCACTTATCGGCGTGTCAGAGGCTTTGAGGCATCAGCAACGGCATCCCTCTTGGGAGCCAGTGGCTATGTCGGTGTCGGCAACCAGAAGTTCTCCATGAGCCACGGCATCCGCTACAAGACCAACCGTTACCTGTTAGGCTCCCTCGAAACGACTGGAGAATACAAGCCTAATTTCTTTGATTATCAGACTTATATCAGTTATAAACCAAACAACAGATGGACGGTAGATGCCATCGGATATATCTCTGAGAACCACTATAACTTCAAGCCCGAGGACAGAGAGACGAGCTTTGGAACCTTGGCAGACGTCAAGTCGTTTAAGGTATATTTCGACGGCGAGGAGAAAGACCTGTTCCGTACGCTGTTCGGTACGGCCAGCATCACCCGTCACTTCGGTGACTCAACCAATATAAAATTCCTGACATCAGCCTTCCACTCCAAGGAGAAGGAAACCTACGATATCATGGGACAGTACTGGCTCGACGACACCCAGACGCAGGAGAGTCTGGGCGTGGGAACCTATATGGAGCACGCCCGTAACTACCTGACGGCCGATGTCGTCAGTTTCAAGTTGATAGGCACCCACAAGACTAAGCATCATGACATCGAGGCGGGCGTGACCTACAAGACGGAACACGTGAAGGAACAGGCCAAGGAATATGAGATGCGCGACTCCAGCGGCTATTCCATCCCACACACTGCCGACCGTCTGGACCTGATCTACACGCTCACGGCCAAAAACGACGTCAAGAGCCATCGCGTGGAGGGCTATGTCCAGGACACTTACCGTTTCTCGAAAGGCAACACATACTTCACATTGAACTACGGCGTCAGACTGGCTAACTGGTCGTTCAACAAAGAGACGATCGTCTCGCCAAGGGCCTCCATCACCATCGTACCAGGATTCAACAACGACTGTACCTTCCGCTTTGCCACCGGACTGTATTATCAGGCACCTTTCTATAAGGAGATGCGCGACACGATGACGGTCAATGGCGTCACCACGGCCATCCTCAACGAAAACATCAAGAGTCAGCAGTCATTGCAGTTCCTCGAGGCCTTCGACTACCGCTTCAAGATGCTGGACCGTCCTTTCAAGTTCTCGGCAGAAACCTACTTCAAGGCATTCTCGAATCTGATTCCCTATAATGTGCAGAACATGAAGGTGACCTACTACGGTCAGAATCTCTGCTCGGGCTATGCGGCCGGACTGGACCTGAAACTCTACGGAGAGTTCGTGCCAGGCACAGACTCGTGGCTGACCTTCTCGCTGATGAGTACCCGCCAGAAGATAGAGGGACAATGGATCCCCATGCCAACGGATCAGCGCTGGTCGGTGAACCTGCATTTCACAGACTATTTCCCAGGCACGGATCGTTGGAAGATGACGCTGCGTCTGGCCTTTGCCGACGGTCTGCCCTTCGGTGCGCCCCACAGAGGACTGGAATCCCAGCAGTTCCGTGCGCCTGCCTATAAGCGTGCCGATATCGGCATGAGTTACAGGGCCGTCAAGAACGGTAAGAGCGTCAAAAACCTCTGGTTAGGTATTGACTGTCTGAACCTGTTTGGTATCTCGAATGTGAATAGTTATTACTGGGTAACCGATGTCACCAATAAACAGTGGGCCGTACCCAATTACCTCACGGGCAGACAAATCAACGGAAAAGTGACCGTAGAGTTTTAATAATGCTTAATTATTCACTCTACCCTTTTCACTCTACACTTTTTTTTGTACCTTTGCACATCATTAATTAGAAGTGTATTATAAATATTCAAATTTCAAACAATATGAAGATTTCGCACATTGAGCATCTGGGCATCGCCGTCCAGAGCATTGAGGAAAGCCTGCCGTTCTTCACAGACGTGCTGGGCCTGGAGTGTTATGCAACAGAAGTAGTAGAGGACCAGAAAGTGAAGACTGCCTTCCTGAAGTGTGGCGAGGTGAAGTTGGAACTGTTGGAGCCGACATCACCTGAGAGCACCATCCAGAAGTGGCTCGACAAGGGCAACAAGGGTGTTCACCATGTGGCATTCTGCATCGAGGACGGTGTAGCCAACGCACTGGCTGAGGTCAGCGAGAAGGGTGTCCGTCTTATCGACCAGGCTCCCCGCAAGGGTGCTGAAGGCCTCAACATCGCCTTCCTCCATCCGAAATCTACCGCCGGTATCCTCACAGAGCTTTGTGAGCACCCCGAGTAAAGGTAAAAAGGTGAAAAAATGAAATAATTATCAATAGAACAATGAGTAAGCAATTAGAAAAAATCAAGCAGCTGATCGAGAAGCGTGAGCAGGCTCGTCTCGGCGGTGGTGAGAAAGCAATCCAGAAGCAGCATGAACGTGGTAAATACACAGCGCGTGAGCGTATCGATATGCTGCTCGACGAAGGTTCATTCGAGGAGTACGACATGTTCAAGGAGCACCGTTGCCATAACTTCGGCATGGAGAAGAAGCAGTTCCTTGGCGACGGTGTCGTAGCTGGTAGCGGTACCATCGAAGGCCGTCTGGTGTTCATCTTCGCCCAGGACTTCACCGTTCATGCCGGTTCTCTGTCAGAGACCATGAGTCAGAAGATCTGTAAGGTGATGGATATGGCCATGAAGATGGGTGCCCCCGTCATCGGCATCAACGACTCAGGTGGTGCCCGTATTCAGGAAGGTATCAACGCCCTGGCCGGTTATGCAGAGATCTTCGAGCGTAACATCCTCGCTTCGGGTGTGATCCCCCAGATTTCAGGTATCTTCGGTCCCTGCGCAGGTGGTGCCGTCTATTCCCCTGCCCTCACCGACTTCACACTGATGATGGAAGGTACGTCGTATATGTTCCTCACAGGTCCGAAGGTGGTGAAGACCGTAACTGGCGAGGATATCGACCAGGAGCACCTTGGTGGTGCCAGTGTCCATGCCACGAAGAGTGGTGTGACCCACTTCACGGCTAAGACTGAGGAGGAAGGTCTGCAGATGATCAAGACTCTGCTCTCCTATATCCCCTCTAACAATATGGAGACCGCTCCCCG
>JAFYPG010000068.1 GCA_017547605.1 Prevotella sp. | reverse complement strand
ATCAGCGATGACTTTTTCATCTTAGCGCATATACCTCAGATTCATCCGATGCCAGAGGGTAATCAGCATCTGTTTGTAGAAAATGCGGATGGTGACTATGTATACGATGATTTCCGTCATGAGCTGGCGCTATATACAGGCGGGTTGCTGTTTACTGGTTGTGCTCATAGCGGTTTGGAGAACATCCTTGCAGCATGTCCATTCCCAGTGAATACCGTTGTGGGAGGATTCCACCTGCTCGACAATCATGAGAGTGATGACAAACTTTCAGAACTTGCCTACAGATTAACGGATGCCTATCCCCAGACGCAATTCTACACCAGTCATTGCACGGGAGATGCTGTGTTTGCCACCTTACATCGAGTGATGGGTGACAAGATACATGCTTTTTCCTGCGGGACGACAAATCCAATGAGCGAGAACACTATCCTGTTATAGCTTAATGCCAAACTTTGCTATCCGCTCCTCCATCATTCCCTCGGGCATGAATAGGAGGAGGGTATCGGTGATGGTGTTTAGCATGCGCTGGCGGATGTAGTCCTCGCGGATATAGAGCGACACACGGCGCTGTGAGAGATAATCGCCCTCTATTCGTCGCACGTTTTCACGCTGACTGTCAGAGAGGAATGGCAAGTGCATCTCTGGGATAATGGTAAAACCGCCATTCTCATCGACAATGCGGATTAGCGTCTCGATACTGCCAGCCTCGTACACACGGTTACCCTTGGTTCTTGCCTTGCAAAAGCTGAAGGCACTTTCACGCAGACATTGCGCCTCCTTCATGATCCACATCCTCTCGTGTTCCAGGTTCTCTGGCTTGAACACAGGTAGCTTGCGCCAGCAGCTCTCAGCCAGATAGACCATGAACCGCTCTGTATATAGCGGCACTTCGAGAATGCCGTGACGCGTGTTCCCACTGATGGCAATACCTGCATCGAGATGTCCAAGCTGTAGTTCGCTGAGCATCACATCGGCTTTCATCTCACGGACTGAGAGTTTTACAGTCGGATAATGTTCCATATAATGCCTGATGAACTTGGGCAAGATGTAAGGCGCAATGGTAGGACCGACAGAAAGCACCAACTCGCCACCCACGTCGCCTTTGTCTTCGGCCACGAGTTCTGTGATACGTTCCGCTTCTGCCAAGGCCTTCTCTGCCTGACGGATAATCTTCTCGCCAGCCGCTGTGGGCGTGACAAGTTTGTTACTTCGCTCAAAGATACGCACATCGAGTTCTTCTTCCAGTTTCACGAGCATTGCACTGAGTGTGGGCTGTGAGATGCCACATTGTTCGGCTGCCTTTGCGAAGTTGCGCTGGCGGTCGATGGCCACGATGTATTTCAGCTGTTGTAGGGTCATACGCTTCTTTAATGATAGATAGAATCGATGCAAAGATAGACAAAATGATTCGTTTATCTATTATATTCTTCGTAACTTTGCACCGAATTTAAGAATAAATAAGGATTATGCAACAGAAAAAGACTTTCCATCGTCATTTTGCGACACCAGGATTAGACCTATATTGGATTATTATCGCCTATATCATCGTCGGGTGGTTCTTCCCCGTTGTGGGACTTATCGCACTCATTTGCATGATAGGCCCAGTGATGACCAGCATTTGGAAGGGACGCTGGTGGTGCGGACATGTATGTCCTCGCGGAAACATGTACGACCGTCTGCTGTCGAAGTACTCACCGCACAAGCCGATACCTGCGTTTGTGCGTACTTTCGGTTTCCGACTGTTCATGGTGTTCTTCATTTTCGGCATGTTTGGCACCCAACTGACATTGACCGTTCCCTGGAGCGAGGGAGGATTGGCTATGTGGAGCGGTATCGGTCGCGTATTCTGGACGATTATCGTGATGACAACTATCGTAGGCATCACCCTATCGTTTATATATGCCCCTCGTACATGGTGTTCGTTCTGCCCCATGGGAACCATCTCGTCGTGGGTAGCTCCAAAACGTCAGCCACTGCCCAAACCTTACACTGCTGTGCATGTTGCAGCTACCTGCCAGATGAAGTGTAAGAGCTGTGCCCGCGTCTGCCCCATGCAGCTTACGCCTTACGACAGCCGAGGTCAGGAGTCAGGCTATCTGCATCCCGACTGCTTGAAGTGCGGAAAATGTACCTTAGCCTGTCCTACAAAGATTATGTCATTAAAGAAATAAGAGAAAACAATTATGGAGATTATTAAAGACTATCAGCAGTACCTCAGAGGATACAACTACACGGGCAAGACTCCCGTTATCATCGATTTCTATGCCACATGGTGTGGCCCTTGTCAGGCACTTGCACCTATGTTGAAGCGTCTGGCTGACGAGTACGAAGGTCGCGTCAAAGTCCTGAAGGTTGATGTCGACAAGAACCAGGCTCTTGCAGCGGCAGCTCGCATTCAGTCTATCCCCACGCTGTTCTTTATCACCAAGAATGGAAATATAGAACGTGTAGTTGGCGGACTTCCTTATCAGGAATTGGTAAGGATGGCAGAGAAGATCAGT
>JAFYPG010000067.1 GCA_017547605.1 Prevotella sp. | reverse complement strand
TTTGCCTTCTTAGTCATTCTGGTTGATGGAGTACTGAAGTTCCAGACATTGGTTGACTACTTCGGTTCATACGCATTAGTAGAGATTACGCTATTGCTATTGGTCATTCTACCCACAGTGGCAGTATACAGATTAACAAAGGAAACATAAAACATGAAAAAAAGTGTATCAATCATCTGTATGCTCCTTTTTTCCATCGGAGCATTAGCACAGGGATATAAAAACCCAGTACTCCCAGGTTTTCATGCCGATCCAAGTGTCTGCCGTGTCGGCGATGACTTCTATCTGGTGAATAGTACCTTCCAGTACTTCCCTGGTGTACCTGTGTTCCATAGTAAAGACCTGATACATTGGGAGCAGGTGGGCAACTGTCTGACGCGTCCTTCGCAGCTTGACCTGTCAGGACTTTACACCCAGCCAAACCCTGAACTTGGATGGACTAATGCCGGTGTCTATGCAACGACCATACGTGAGCATAACGGGCGGCTGTATATGGTGACTACGCTGTTCCCGTCACGTCGTCATTTCTATGTCTGGACCGACGATCCTGCCGGCGAATGGTCTGAACCTGTTGTCATTGATTTCGCCATTGGCAGTTGCGACCCGACACTTTACTTTGAAGGTGACAAGTGCTATTTCCTATGGAAGGAGGGCGACATCAAGATTTGTGAGATTGACGTGGAAACAGGCAAGCAGTTGGGTGATATACACCATTTGGGAACAGGTCTCGGGGGAAGATATCCCGAAGGTCCACATATCTACAAGAAGGAGGGCTATTACTATCTGTTGCTGGCAGAAGGCGGTACTGAGCAGGGACATCACGTCAACATACTTCGCAGCAAGAACCTCTTCGGCCCTTACGAGCCTAACCGTGCCAACCCCATCCTCTCGCACTTCAATATGGAAATGCAAGGAAGTGAGATACAAGGACTTGGTCATGCCGACCTGGTACAAGCTCCTGACTCTACATGGTGGATGATATGCCTGGGATATCGTACAAGTGGCTATCTGCTCCATGTGATGGGGCGAGAGACCATGCTTGCCCCTGTGCGCTGGGACAAGAACGCATGGCCGGTGGTGAACGGAAACGGTACTCTTCAGGTGGACATGGATTGCCAGACGCTGCCACAAGTGCCGATGCCTGCCGACCCTATACGCGAGGAGTTCAACTTCGTGAAACGCCATGTCCCTGCCGACAGTTACGCCTCTTTAGGACTCGCGATGGGATGGCATAGTATTGGTAATCCCAATCTGTCGTGTTACTCACTGACAGAACGGAAAGGCTGGCTTCGACTGAAACCGACTACTACCACTCTTGACCAAGCCACCTCTCCGACCTTTGTAGCTCGCCGTCAGACTGAGAAGCGTTTTACGTCTACCACATTGTTAGATGCCTCTCACCTGAATGAGGGTATGCAGGCTGGTATTACTGCATACGCAGCACCCCTCAACCATTATGATGTCTTGGTGGAAAAGAAAGAGGGCAATCTCGTGGTACGACCCAATATCCGTCTGGGAGAACTTGCGCATTCAGCCAAGGTGATGAAGCTCAAAGGCAACAAGGCATACCTGCGTATCAGTTCGGATGGTGCCTATTACTACATGCAAGCTTCGGACGACGGCAAGACTTTCGAGACATTGGCAAAGATGGATTTCCGCTATCTCTCGACAGAGGTGATCGGTGGATTTACTGGTGTTATGCTCGGTGTATTTGCACAGGGTAAAACCACAAATGGAGTCGCCGATTTTGACTGGTTTGAATACAAATGAACAAACGCCTAGGTTTTGTCTTTTTCATACAGATAAAACATACGCTCCATCATTTGCCATTTTTCATCGCTGGTAGCGCCTTCAGCGCATTGTTGAAAGATGGTCATGTAGTCTTCCCACTCCTGCTGACGGTGTAATGTGGCAAGACGAGCCATCGCTCGATCCCATTCGAAGTCAACGGGTGTCTCCACGATCATTACCAGTCGCGTGCCAAGAATAAAGATCTGCATATCGAGAATACCGACCTCTCGGATACCGGCCAAGATTTCCGGCCATGCCTCCCTTTGACTATGACGTCGCTTGTATTCCGCAATCAATTCAGGATCATCTTTCAGATCCATTGTCTGGACATACCGCTTAACGGGCTGTCCGTACTCTTTTACATGATATCCTTCTGTCATTTTATCACTGTGTAATACGCAGTTTATAATCTACGGACTTAAGATTGGGGGAAGTGACCTTGATTGTGACTTCTCCTGTTTCTTCCTGAGGCTGAATGATGAGTACGGCCTTGCCACGGAAAGACTTCGGTGTGAGGGTGCGGAATGACTTCATGTCGGAGGGATGCGCTGTACCACAAGTAGCAATATGCCTGGCGCCTGATGTCTCAACCTTAAGAGGAAGTTCAGCTGTAGGACAGAGGTTGCCATCTTCATCCACCACGTCTATATAGATGTAAGCGAGGTCATGATGCGAAGCCGTGATGCTTGGCCTTAATGGTTGTAGCTGAATGGCAGCCGGTGCCTTGGCTGTATGGAATGATATACTTGTCGGCTTTCCGTTTTTCACTTTGCCTACTACCTCCGCCTTGAGTTCACCGGGCTGGTATGCTACCCAGAATGAGGCTGTGAAGTTATCCGGATTGATGTCCTTCTCGCCTATCACATTGCCGTTGATAAGAAGTCGTACTCTCTTCTCGCGTGAATAGACGTTTACACGGAGGGAGTCGCTGCGATGGGCATTGATGTCGTGACGAACCATACGGCGCATGGTCTCCGACTGATAGTTCTCCGGACGAAGTTCAAATGGCAGGTAGTTGCCCCAGTTCCAGTGGCGTTCCTCTGCTGTCCATCCCCAGCCGCGCACTTCCTCGTGTTCGCCTTGCGGGATGGCAGGACGAACTGCCATTTCGATGTTGCTACGGCGCCAGACCACATCGCGGTAGTATGACTGTGGCTTCTTGCAGCCCGTGAGGTCAATATCGCCACACCAGGCGTTGAACCAGGGCCACGACATGAGCTGTACCCATGCATCGTTGGTGCGCTCGAAGGTGTGTCCTACGCCTGCTTCGCCCACATAGTCGATGGCAGTCCAAACGAAGTCGCCGATGACGTAGGGATGCTCCTCAACGAACTTCCATGTTCCGCCGATGGCACTTGGATAATTCTCTGTCCCCACGATGATGCGCTCAGGATACTTGGCATGGTCCTTCTCGTAAAACTGTGTGCCATAGTTATATCCGCCAAGATCCACATTTTCGAAAGCTCGGTAAGAATCCTTGTCCCACGTTTTGCCCGGCTGATCCCAATAGTCGCAGTTGGCCAATGTGGTGGGGCGTGTAGTGTCTTCGCTCTTGATGACCTTGCAGATGGTTTTAGCTATCTCCTGACCACGCGGATCATCACGCTGGTAAATCTCGTTACCGATGCTCCAGATGATGACGCTTGGATGATTGCGGTCGCGTCGGACCATCAAGGCGGCATCGTATTCGAAGTTGGTTATTCCCTGAGGCGTGATCTTGCCGTTCTCAATCTGAAGTTTTTCCTTAGAGAAGAGCGTCGCATAATCATTGGGCGTTTTTGTCTTCTCCCATTGGTCGAACACTTCATCCATGACGAGCAGTCCGATACTGTCGCAAGCGTTGAGAAATGCCTCCGACGGGAGGTTGTGGCTACATCTCACGGCATTGTATCCCTGTGCTTTGAGGAGTTCTGCCTTACGGATTTCGGCCTGCTCGATGGCAGCAGCACCCAGAAGTCCGTTGTCGTGGTGTACGCATCCGCCCTTTAGCTTCACCTGGCGGCCATTAAGCTTAAAGCCCTCCTTGGTGCTGAACGCTATGGTGCGAATACCGAAAGGTATCTCCATCTGGTCGCATTGCTGACCTCCGCTCATCACGCTGATACGGGCTGTGTAGCGGTATGGGTCAACGTCCGACCAAAGGTGTGGCGACTTGACGAGAATCTCGGTATTTGCTTCTACTCCAGTCCTATCGCGTTTGCCCATTGTCGTTGCCGGTGCCTGATAGTGCTTTGTCGTGTTTGCCACGATTTTGCCTGTAGCATCCAGAATGTCGAATACCACCTCGCCTGAAGCGGCTTTCGTGTCGTCGTTGAACACCTTAGCGGTAATTTTCACGTTAGCGCCCTTCTTTGCCAACACCTCCGAACCGTCAACAAAGACATCCCACTGGTTGAGATGCTGCTTGCCGGTAGTGATGAGCCACACGCGTCGGAAGATGCCGCTGCCGGAATACCAGCGAGAGTTGTGGTCCACGTTAAGGCTTCGCACGGCTATGCATACCTCTTTCTCGTCCTTCAGACGGTAGGACGGGTTCTTCAACACGTCGTTGAGGTTGGCCACAAACGGCATATAGCCATGCATGTTCATCACCGTCTTCTGACCGTTTACCCATACCTCCGCATTATTATATACACCGTCAAACTGTATGCTCACCTCGTTCTTGCTGAGATAGTCGTCGAGCGACTGGCCGGCAGCCAACGGCAAACAGAAGGTCTTCCTGTACCATCCTTCTCCGCCAGGGAGATGTCCTTGGTCTGAATTGCCGATGTTGAGTCGTGTGAAGGGTCCAACCTGTACATTATCCCACTCCGGAAGTGAAGCTCGGGAGTCTCTGATGGTCATCGACGGTTCGATGCTAAAGTCGTGCGGCAGAGTCACGGTGCGCCAGGAGGAATCGTCACAATCCGGCATCTCCGCGTTAATCACGCCGTTGCGATGGAATTTCCATCCTGTCTCAAAACTTGTCTTTCTTTGTGCCGAAATGCTCATCGGCAATGTCAACACTTCCACATCGCTATATCCCATGCGGTTGCCTTGTGCCAGACGCAGACCCTCCACACGGATAACCTTGGCGCGGGTGGGCTTGCAGCGGACAGTCTGCCAGATAGGATTATTGACAATGTTCGAGAACTCACCTTCGCCCAGAGTCTCCCACGTTTTCCAGTCGGTAGTTGCCGAAATACGGTAGTGGGTGATGAGGCCTTCCTTCGAATCTTGTGGTGGCAAATAGCGGAATCCTGTCACATCGGCCTCGTCTTTGAGAGTTACAAACATCACCTTGTCGGCTCCGAAGAATATATAGTAATCGGACGCATGCTTCTCTCCAGCATCGGGTGTGTCCTGGGTGATGTCTGGAGCCAAATAGACCGACGTGCGCATGATGATAGGTTCGCACTTCGCGTCAGTGATGGTAAAGCGCAGACGGGTAGCCGTCACCTTGGGGAAGCAGATGATGCGACGATGCCCAATGGTGGTCAGCCCGTCTCCCTTATCGACGAGTTCATCCTTCAAAGGCGTCCACTTTCCATTCACCTCTGCCTCTAATGAGAACTTTTTTACGCGCTGACCGTAGCGGATGTCTTCCTCAGCAACGAAGCGGTTAAAGGTTGTGGGCTTCATAAAGGTGATGACGGTTTCATTTCCCTGCGTCTTTTTCTTGGCCTTCTTCGCCAAGTCGGTCTTGAACACCTCGTGAATCATCTTGTTGAAGGCGATGCCTCGCAGCGAGTCCGTGGGATGGATGCGTCCGTTGGGAGCGATGGGGAAATTGAGCAGCAGGCACGAGTTGCGCCCTACTGATTTATAATAGGTGTCCATCAGTTTCGAGAGGCTCTTCACGTTTTCGTTCTCCGTCTCGTGGTAAAACCAGCCCGGACGGATGCTCGTGTTCGTCTCGCCTGGACACCACACATTACCGTTCTCCAGACCGTAGTGCAACTGCTCGTAAGGCACGTCGCCCTTGTCGTTCAGCAGACTCCAGTTCGTCTCACCGATAAAGCCGGCCTCTGTGCCCACCCAGCGCAGGTCGCCACGGTCGCTGCCGTCGTTCCATATCAGGCATTTGGGCTGCAGTTCGCGAATCATGCGGTAGGTCTCAGGCCACTGATAATAGGTTGTACGGTCTATCTTGCGCACCTCGTTGGCTCCGCCATACCATCCGTCACCGCCATTGGCACCGTCGAACCACACCTCGAACATATCACCGTACTCCGTCAGCAACTCGCGCAACTGGTTGCGGAAGTAAGTCACGTAGGCAGGCTTGCCGTATTCCGGATGATTTCTGTCCCAAGGAGAGAGATAGACGGCATATTCCAATCCCTCTTCCTTGCAGGCCTCGGCTAGTTCGCGCACCACGTCGCCTTTGCCGTTCTTCCAAGGCGAGTTTTTCACAGAGTATTCTGTATATTTCGAGGGCCACATGCAGAAACCGCAATGGTGCTTGGCGGTGAAGATGATGCCCTTCATGCCTGCCTGTTTGCAGACACGCGCCCATTGGCGACAATCAAGGTCGCTAGGGTTGAACAACTTCGGGTCTTCATTGCCGAAGCCCCATTCCTGATCAGTATAGGTGTTCAGCGAGTAGTGGATGAATGCATACATCTCCATCTTCTGCCATCGCAGTTGGTTCTCGGTTGGCACAGGGTCACAAGGTGTGTGGGTCTGGGCATTTATCGCCAGAGCCATATAGCACAGTAGTAGAATAGAATTAATCTTCTTCATATAAGTAAATACCTTCTGTCATTTTATCGCGATCTTGAACACTAATGAGGTGGCAAAATCCAATTTGTCAGGGCAACTGATGACGAGGCCTTCTGAGGTCTGTCGCCATTTCAATTTACTGCCACACCCTAACAGTGATACGCTCTTCACTTTCTCCTGACCTTTCTTCAGGTTATGGATGGTCACCTGACTGCCAGCCTCGGGTACGGCCAATGTGAAGGCATAGAGAGCACCATTCTTGCCCACGGTGAAACGGATGTCCTGTGGTGTGAACTTAAAGTCAGCGTGTTGCTTACCCAATCCACCGCCAGGCAGTTTCTTCAGTTTGCCATTCACAATCTCTCCTTCACCCAGCGTGCGCCACGCCTTGCTGCCATACACGGCCTCACCATTGATCTGCATCCATTGGCCTACCTCTTCGAGCATGGTAACACACGCATCCTCAATGCTGCCGTCAGGACGCATGGGAATGTTGAGGGCGGCATTGCCGTCACGACAGATAGCCTCGATGATAAAGCGAATCATGCTGCCCGAATCGTAGGTGAAACCAGGTGCATAGAACCAGTCACCTACAGGTGCCTCACGAATCCAGGGCTGCGAGGCGTTGATGGTGTCTGGGAATTCAAACTCGGCGGTGTTCACGGCTCCGTTCGTAGGACTACGGAACTTGATGATGCTAAAAGCGTCCACCTTGCCGCGCTTTTTAAGCACGCGGTTATAGTAGTCGGCCATCACCGTCTGCATGGCGTTGCACTTATAGCCCGTGCCTGTACCATTACCTGTAAATGGACCTTGCACGGTGCCGTCGGTATAAATGAAGTCGGGGGCGTAGTTGGCTGTGACGTCCATCATACGCAATGCCCATTGGGTGGCATACCACTTACAATAGTCCAAATGGCGGCTGAAGATACCCGCATCGGGTGGACTCCAAAGATCGTTGGCTCGCTCGGCAACGGTCTTGTATTCACGCAGGTTGATGCCGTAGAGCAGGCGAGGGTCATATCCTTCCCACCATTTACCCTTGCCGTCCTCCAATGTCAGGTCGCCATCGTAGGGAACACCTGCTTTATCGCCTTTAGAATCGGAGGCGAAGGCCGTCTGCCACCACCACCAGGTGTATTCATGATGAAAGGTCACACCATAACGCATGTTGTATTTATGGCAGGCATCCACCCACTCGCGCAGTATGTCGCGCTTGGGCCCGATATTTACCGAGTTCCAGGGCTGGTACTGCGAGTTCCATAGGTCGTAGTTGTCGTGGTGCACACCCTGAATCATCAGAAACCGTGCCCCTGCCTTCTGATAGAGCTTTGTCAGATACTCAGGATCAAGTTTCGTAGGATTCCAATCGCGCAACACC
>JAFYPG010000066.1 GCA_017547605.1 Prevotella sp. | reverse complement strand
GAAGCGCTGTTCACCAGCAAATCCGCTACGGGTGAGCAAGAACACGCGGGGCTCGTTCATCTTACCCTTATACACGCTGCGCTGTCCGTTATAGATGGCATCGGCATTCACCGTCGAATAGGCATTGAAATATTCCGTAGAAGTGCCCAACGCCGTGGGACCAGAGAGAGCCTTACGGTACCACATCGGCGTACAGTCACGCACATTGGGCTCCGAGGCATCCATCCACCAGGCATCCACACCAGCGATACCATCGTGGTTATACTTCGTATAGAGGTTCTCGTCCATCTGGCGCCAGAACATCTTCCTTGTTCCAGCGTCGTAGGCATCATAGAAACCATTCTTATAGCCAGGACCCACCCAGTCGTGGATATCATCCGTCGGACTCTGGACATACATCCAACCCTTGGCGTCGAGTTCCTTATAGTTATCCGTGTTGCAATAGAACTTCGGCCAGACGGAGATCATGAAACGACCATGCATCTTGTGCACATTGTCAAGCATCTGCTGGGGATTAGGATAGCGAGATGCCTCAAACTGGTGAGAGCCCCACTGATCCTCGGGCCAGTAGTTCCAGTCCTGTACGATGTTATCAATAGGGATATGACGCTTGCGGAACTCAGCCAGCGTGCCCTCCAGCTCCTCGGAGGTCTTATAGCGCTCACGGCTCTGCCAGAAACCCAGCACCCACTTCGGATAGAGCGAAGCCTTACCCGTCAGCGTGCGATAGCCGGAGATCACCTGGTCGAGATTCTCACCAGCGATGAAATAGTAGTCCATATCCTTGGCCATCTCACTCCAGACGCTCAACTTACCACGCTCCTCGGCACTACGGGGCTCCGAGACGCGCAGTCCGCAATATGCCTCACCACCATCAGGACGCCACTCGATGCGCAACTGCACGCGCTTGCCTTTCTGCAACTCGGTGGAGAACTTATAGGTATTGGGGTTCCAGGCCGTACGCCAGCGCTCAGGTACCACCTCCTGACCATCGATATACACCTTCACGTAGCCTGAATAGTAGAGTACGAACTGATAGAGCTGCTTCTTGCCTTTGCAATGGCCACAGCACTCTGGCTCGATAAAGCCCTCGTAGGTCACGTTGGCCCCCATCAGGTTAATATCCTTGGGGAAGTTCTTGATACCGCCATTGTCCGTCTTCAGTGCAATCTCCGACTTCTCGGGCGTACCATATTCATAATAGATCGAGTCCTCGTCACGCACCAGTTTCTTGCCCCTGGCGTCGATATAGGTACCCGTGAGATGTCCCTCCTTACCCGTACGGTCATACAGTTTGAAGGCACGGTTCAACTGCAGATAGTCATTGGGATTACCAAAGCGACAGTAGCTGTAGCTGTCCCACAGCAAACCGTAGTTCTTATTCGACAGCACGAAGGGGATCGACACCTTCGTATTATACTGGAACAAGTCCTCGTTCTTGCCCTTCATATTGAATTCCTCACTCTGGTGCTGACCCAGGCCATAGAAAGCCTCATCGTCAGGTGAGTCGAACTTCATCTGCCACGACAAACCGTGTTTCTGCTCCTCAGGCACGGTGACACCCGTCTTCATACCCAACTCGCGCTCAGGCACCGTGAAGTCCCAGAACTGCTTACCGTCCTTGGCCTCCTTCAGTAACTGATTGCCCTTGGCGTCGAAGAACGTCACCTCGCCCGTGGCTTTCTCCACCACGGCCTTCACGTTCTTAGCCTTCACCACCACCGTCTCACCCTCCTCGCTCACCGAGTAGGAGCCCTTGGCGGGAGCCGTCTGAGGCACGATCATCAGGCTCGCAGGTTTCTGTGGCAGAGCCGCTTCCGAGGTCGCCCGTACGCGGATGATGTTGTCGTTCATCACTTCCAAGCAGATCACCTTCGCCTGACCACCGTCAGGACGGATCGTCACACAGTTTCCACTCGTCTGCACCTCCGCTGCCATAGCCATTCCAGCCATCAGCAGTGCAGACACCGTCATCATGAATTGCTTCATTTTCATTATAGTTTTAGTCTATTAATTTCGTTTCGTCCGCAAAGATAGTGAAAAAAAATGATAAACACAAATATTCCCGCAAAAAGTTTGGCTGTCTCGCGCAAAAGGCTTATCTTTGCACACAACAACTTTAGTATTAATCTCTAAATCCATTCACTATGGACGAATTAGAAAACATTCAGAATCACATTTAATGGGAGCTTATCTCATCACAATGTGATGACATCCAGATTAAAGCACCCTAAGAAATCCAACTTGATGCCATCAGTACTGCATTGGCAGCGCTTCAAGCTTCAAGGTCACATAACGCGACCTTAAACAATCGCCGCCCCATTGGCTTCATACAACCGAAAGACGATGAGGAAACTTAAGCTAAGGGCACAATTACTATGTTTTCAACATCGAGCCGTAACATCGAGGCCTCGAATCCGTAACTTTCGACCATCGTGTATTACTTTCCGTCGATAACAGACACGGCGCAAGTCGTAGTTATGCTTCTTCGTCGTCCATCAGAACGGCATCTTCGATAATCTCTTCGGTTGTACTCAGGGGCAGGGTGATCGTGAAGACGGAGCCGCCTCCAGCATTGTTATCGCCCTCAACGGTACCACCATGGGCCGTGACGATATCCTTCACCACGGAGAGGTTCATGCCCGTATCCTCATCGCTGACCACAGGATCGAACATGTGTTCCTTGGCACCCTCTGGCAAGCCGATACCGTTATCTGAGATACGGATGGCTCCACCCTTCGAAGTCTTATCGACAAACACCTTGATGCGACAGTCCTTTGGAGAGAACATCACGGCATTGTTCAACAGGATCTGCACGGCCTGACCCAACATGCCCTGATCGAAGTCCATCATCAGATCGGATGCCAGAGGGAAGAACGAGAACTTCACCTTCTTGTTCTTAGGCGCCTTATACTGGGCGCACTGCTCTTTCATAAATTCCTGAAGGTCACCTGTCGTCTTGTTGAGAGCATCTGGTTGCATGGCCCACGCATCAGACTGCACCTCGACAGGTTCCTCCTCGGCATCCTGCTTCTTATTGCGCATCTTGGTCAGCATCTCATTCATCCACTGCTTCTTCTCCACCTCTCTGCGGATATCCTCGAGTTCTGACTGTTCCTCATGCTTCTGCAAGAAGCGGCGACGCCAGAACCATACACCTCCTCCGACACAGAGGAGGAATGCCAGCAAGAGCCAACGGTTACGCAAAAGCGGCGGGGTGATGGTGATCTTCAGCGTCGATTCGATATCACCCATCGTACCGTCGTCGTTGAGCATACGGACGTGGAGGATATAGTCGCCGTGCTTCAGCGACATATAGGTGATATTGGGGTTGTTCTCCTCCGTTGCGATCCACTTGTCGCTGAAGCCCTCCAACATATAGATGAAACGTGAGGGATTATGCATCTCACCCTTATCAGTGGCCAACTGGATGGTAAACTGGTTCTCGTCGTAGCGTAAGGTAAGCTCTGGATTCACGTCGAGGGCTTCCTCAAGGATCACACGACCATCGTACTTCTGGCCGACGCCCATCTGCTGACCAAAGAGTTTTAATCCACTGAAGATAGGACGCTCCTTGTTGCCTACATTCGTCAGGAGCTTGGGATTGATGACATCCACGCCACCAAGACCACCCACAAGGATCAGACCATCACGCGTACGACTGATGGAGCGCTGGTTATAGGGGCCGTCCTGCAAGCCGTCCTTACTGCTGAAACTACGAACGGTAAACGTCCACTCACCATGATCGCCCTTCTTGGGAACGACATTGGAGATGCCATGCTCCGTGACCACCCACATCGTATGAAGATTATCCTCTGCAATACCAACGACACTGGATCCAAAGAGTCCTGAATTCATATCGAGCAGTGTCTGATGGCCTGTCTTCTTATCCACGATACAACAGCCTGAGGTAGAGCCATGCCATATCAGACCACGGCTATCCTCCATCACAGTGACTGTTGAAGCCATGGCTGCAGGCTGTCCTGGGATGACGGGGATGGTATCGTTCTTCACCTGTCCACTCACAGGATTAATGAAGGAATAGAAGTTCGAGTGACCAACGATCAACCAACCCTTCTGGATCCAGGCAGCAGAGGTCATGAAGTTCTCCGGGAAATTGCCCACATAGGAGTTCCACGACTTGAACTTACCCGTTTTGACGTTCAGGCGCTGCACACCGGCACCCAGGGTGCCCATCCAGATGTCGCCCCACTTGTCTTCCGTGACAGACCATACGTTGTTGTTCTGCAAACCGTCTTCCGCATTCGAAGCAAGATAATTCGTGGCATGACCATTGGCAATATGAATCAGTCCGCCGTTATAAGTGCCAAACCACACAGAACCGTCTTTCGCACTACAACTGGCCACCATGATATCGGAAGCAAAACCGCAGCGTGCCTTGTCGAACAACTCGGTCTCGCCCGTCACTGGCTCGTATTTGATGATACCACGGTTGTCGGTACCAAACCAATAGTTGCCATTCGTATCCTCTGTGGTGGTGTTGATATCGCCGATCTCAATGGTCTTGAAGCCCATCATCTTCTCGATATACTGGTTCAAGCCGTTACGATAGGCACCAATCCACATACTACCGTTCTTATCGACCATCAGGCGCTTCACAGTGTTCTCGCTCAGCGAGGTGTTGTCAAACTTATTATTGACGAACTGCTTAACTTCCTTGGTCTCAGGGTTGATGACGTACAGGCCGTAGTGGTCGGTGGCAATCCACAGCCAGCCACGCTGGTCCATCGCCACATCCCACACCTGCAACGGATCTGGCAGGGCTGGGATATCGTGGGCAGTGAGATAACTGTTCAGGGAGTTGTACCACTTCTTCTCCTTCTGATCGAAGACAAATACTTTGGTGGATACCACCCAGAAATTGCTGTGCTTATCCACATAAATATAATATGCCTGACTGGGCTCTCCGCCGTTCTTGCGCATATAGTCATCCCTCCACAGCACCTTACCCTTGTTGCCATCGACGCACATCAGGTCACCGTCGCTGGAGGTCATCAGCAGTTTTCCATTCCATTCGGCTATCGTGTGGACCCAGTATTCCTTAGGAATCTCATCCTCGCCATAGCCGTATTTGATCAGCGTCATCGTCTTGGTCCTGGGATGGAAGCAATAGAGGCCCTCATCGTAGCTCTTCACCCAGATGCGTTTCTGGGAATCGATGAAGAAACGGTCGATACCACTCTTGACGCCCCACTTGCGAAGAAGGGCGGCAGGATTACGGGTCACCTTCTCGGTGACAGGGTCAAAGTAACTGAAGTTCATGCCCTGTTTCAGCCAGAGTTTTCCTTCGGCATCCTCCCAGATCTGATCGACATAGTTGTTACGCAGCGTCGTCGTGTCATTGGGATCGGAATAGAAGGTACGGAAACGATAACCGTCATAGCGGTTCAGACCATAGGAAGTGCCTATCCAGACATAACCCTTGGAGTCTTGGAACAGATAGTTAATCGTGGAGTTTGACAGGCCATCGCGCGTATCCAGGCGACGGAACTTCATATCAGGTATCAACGTGTTACCTGCACTT
>JAFYPG010000065.1 GCA_017547605.1 Prevotella sp. | reverse complement strand
GTAGGCCTCCTTCATCTCAGGAATACCCTTGATACACCAGCGGCACCAAGCCCCCCAGAAATCAAGAACCACATACTTGCCTCGCAATGAGGAAAGTTTTAAAGGTTTACCATTGATATCGTTAAGTTCAAAGTCAGGAGCTTCCACACGAGTGCCCTGCTGACTGGCGGAATTCTGCTCTTGCTGCTTGTTACTGCCATTGGCACAACCCGCCGTCATTGCTATCATGACAAGCCCAAATAAAACTTTTCTCATAGCGAATGCTTCGTATTAATCTGCAAATCTGTTATTTAACCAGAACTTTCTGAGTCTTGCCAGCCCTCTTGATAATATATACGCCCTTTGACAACTGACTTTCGGGCACCTGACGGCCACTGAGATCATAGTAAAGAGCATCACGAGTCGTCTGAACAGAAATAGCATTGATGGCTGTCGCATTCTGCTCGGTATTGGTCTTGTCGAAGTTCTGCGTACCACCAGAGTAGGTAATTAATCCATATGTCTTAATACACTTGCCACCTACATTATCTATAGTCAGCGTACCACCTGTCATATAGAAGTTACCTGTATCTTCGTCTTCCGTGGTAGAACCTTTCGTAGGCGTCTCACCCTTCAGTTCCACTTGGATACCGTCATCCTCCGTATCTTTAATATTCACAACACCACTGGTCATGCGGAAATACTGCTGACAATGGATGCCATCCTTCTTGGCACCATTTACGTTGATGGTGCAGTTCTTGAGTTCAATATACTCTTTGCTGTAAATGGCATGGCGGATGTTGCTCACGACGTTCAACGTTCCTTTTCCCACGAACTCGGCGTGACCCTTGACATGGATACAGCCTTTCGACTCTTCGTCTTTAGTACCGTCCGCCAGCGTATTGGTCGTTCCGCTTTCCATACTGATCTTGATGCGCTTACCATCCTTGATATGGATGGCCGTGCTGTCAGGATTAGTCAGCGTCAGACCTTTCAACTGCAGGGTGGCCTTGTAATCGCCCGTAAAATAGAACTCTCCATCGTCACTACTACCAGAGAGTGCATAGATAATCTCACCTGGGTTATTGGCAGACGTTGAGGTCTGAACCAGTTTGACATGGGAGGACGTGCCACTCATACAGGTGACGTAACCACTTACCTCACTCGGGATGTTGATAGTAGCTGTATTGCCGTCATAGACAATATTGACGGTATAACTGGTGGCCGCTTTAGCTGCAATACATATCAGTATGGCTGCTAAGGTCAATAATAGTTTTTTCATTATAATCCCAGTTCTTTCTTGGCATTGTCAGCTGCAGCATCAATAGCCTCACCAGTCTTTTCCTTGGCAGCATCCTTGATCTCGTCAGCCTTGTCCTTGGCAGCGTCGGCAGCATCGGAAGCGACATTGCTGATACCCTCGACTGCAGAAGAAAGACCGCTAACGATAGCCTCTGCAGGAGCCGCTGTCAAAGCATTAATCGCTGAATTGATAGTCTCATTGTCACCAACAAACTCCTTGATCTTGTCAGCATTCTCCTTCAGGAAATTCTGAACCTTTGCGACATATTCCTTGGCGCCCTCAGGATCCTGACTTAGAATCTCGGCAATCTTCTCTTTCACAGAAGCAAGCACTTCCTGGAACTTGCTGGCATCCTTTGCCTCGATCTGCTCTGAGAGAGCATTAATTGTAGCAGTTGCCTCGTCATCAGCACTGATTGTCACCTCTGCCTGTGTACCGTCAGCAGGAGCCTTAGCCTTATTATTACACGAAGTAAATCCGATGGTTACCATAGCCATCACAGCAAACAATAACTTTTTCATCATGTTTCCTTTCTTTAGCTTGTTAAACAATTATAGATAATTTATACATGTACGAATTGATTTTCGGCAACAAAATTACGGTATTTTTGAAGAACTCAAACCATCATCCTTTTGTTTTAATCTTTTTTAGTAATTTTGCACCCAGTTTTCAAGATAACAAACAACAATGACAGCAACATTAGCATTCAAGCCGAAACTGTTTTCAACACTTCGGAACTATGACCGTCGCCAGTTCACGACCGATATGCTGGCGGGTATTATCGTTGGCATCGTGGCTCTACCACTGGCCATCGCATTCGGTATCGCGTCAGGTGTGACGCCAGAGAAGGGAATCATCACCGCCATCGTGGCAGGACTGATTGTCTCCCTCTTCGGAGGATCAAAAGTTCAGATCGGAGGTCCTACGGGCGCGTTCATTATTATTATATATGGCATCATACAGCAGTATGGCTTTGAGGGTTTGACCATCGCCACGCTCATGGCGGGTGTGTTTCTTATCATGTTCGGCATCCTTCATCTGGGTACGATCATTAAGTATATCCCCTATCCGATTGTCGTCGGCTTTACGTCTGGTATTGCCCTGACAATCTTCACTACACAGATTAAGGATCTCATGGGTCTGACGATGACAGCCGTACCCAGTGACTTCATCGAGAAGTGGATCGCCTATATCAGTGCTTTCCCTACGACTGACATCTGGAGTGCTGCTGTTGGTATCGGCTCAGTAGCCGTCATAGCCCTTTGGCCACGGTTGTCGCACAATAGCAATCTGTTGAAGAAGTTGCCTGGTAGTCTGATTGCCATCATCTTGATGACCATTGCAGCCCTATTACTCAAGCAATATGCAGGCATTACCTCCATAGAGACTATCGGCGACCGTTTCTCGATCTCCAACCAGTTGCCTGGCGCACAGATGCCCCAACTGACTTGGGAGGTGATCAAGGGACTGGTATCGCCTGCCATCACTATCGCCATCCTTGGAGCTATCGAGTCACTACTCTCTGCCACAGTGGCCGATGGTGTCATCGGTGATCGTCACGACTCCAATACAGAACTTATAGCCCAAGGAGTAGCCAATTTGGCATCGCCCATCTTCGGCGGTATTCCCGCTACTGGCGCTATCGCCCGTACGATGACCAATATCAACAACGGAGGCCGTACACCTGTGGCAGGCATCGTCCACGCTGCCGTGCTGTTGCTCATCTTCCTGTTCCTGATGCCACTGGCACAGTATATCCCCATGGCTTGTCTGGCTGGTGTGCTCGTTATCGTCAGTTATAACATGAGTGGATGGCGTTCGTTCCTTTCTATCATGAAGAACCCGAAGAGCGATTTTATCGTACTTTGGGTGACGTTCCTGCTGACAGTCATCTTCGACCTGACCATCGCCATTGAGGTCGGTCTGCTCTGTGCTTGTCTGCTCTTTATGCGTCGTATGGCAGAGACCACGGACGTCAAGGTTATCAGTGACGAGATTAATCCTGCCGAGGAGGATAGCGACTTCCAACTCGGGAATCTCGAACACCTTACCATCCCAGAGGGTGTCGAGGTATATGAAATCAACGGCCCATACTTCTTCGGTGCAGGAAACCGTTTCGAAGAAATCATGGGGGCCCTGCACCACAAACGTCCTCGTGTCAGGATTATTCGCATGAGAAAGGTGCCGTTTGTGGATTCAACAGGTATCCACAACCTGACAAACCTCTGTCTAATGTCACAGAAAGAAGGTATTCAGGTCGTATTGTCTGGGGTAAACACCAAAGTACAGGCCGTGCTACACAAAGCAGGATTTGACACGATGCTCGGCGAGGAGAACATCTGTTCCCACATCAACATCGCCCTTGAGCGAGCCAAACAACTGACAAACGCCTGTATCAAGGATTGACCTTCTCGCCCAACAGCATCTTGATGTGAGTTTCGAGGATGTGGAATGACGGTTCAACCATACCGACATGTCCATGTCCGTCGATCTCATACAAATAAGTTTGCTGATGGCCTGCGAGTTTCATCATACGAGCCAGATACTGATTCTCATCGTAACGTCCGAAGAGTTCCAGTTCACGGTCTCCGCAGATAAGTACAAACGGTGGACAATCGGGGCGTACCCAATAAAGCGGGGCAAACTCATCAATGGTTGGTTGCAGTGGTGAGATACCCTGCATCTTACGGACATTATAATGAGTGATTGCCTGTCCACTGAAAGGAGCATAGAGCCAAATACTATCCGCATCAACATCATAGTTTTTCAGCCAAGCTTTATTGAGACAGAGCATCATGGCCAGATAACCACCAGCAGAATGACCCGTTACTACAATCTTTCGTGGATCACCACCATACTCTTGGGCATGATGAAAAGCCCAAGCAACAGCCTCCGCAGCATCGTCAAGTGTCTTATCTACGGTTACATTCGGAAGCAAACGATAGTTGGCACCTATCACCACATAGCCCTTCTCTCTCAACTTTAGAGGAATCTCCTTCTGTCCAGCCTCCAGACCTCCACCATGGAACCATACCAGAACGGGACAATCCTTCATCGACTCTGGATAATAGACATCAAGCTTTAGCCGCTCCTGAGCATAAGGATCAGTCTTCACTGAAAAACTGATATCACTAACCGTTTTGTACCCCTGTGCACTGACAATCAGCGCCAGTAGGGTCATTACATAACAAAATACAAATCTTTTCATGACTAAATAGGTTTTTAGGAAACGAAAAAGCCCCGAAGATATTGTATCCTCAGGGCTTCACCTTGAAAAAAGACGGCGGCTTCCTACTCTCCCGCATTGCATTGCAGTACCATCGGCGCAGGCGGGCTTAACTTCTCTGTTCGGAATGGGAAGAGGTGGG
>JAFYPG010000064.1 GCA_017547605.1 Prevotella sp. | reverse complement strand
CCATATTGCGAGTCAATTCCATGAGAGAGTTGCGTGAACGGGAAGAGGCAATAGTAAGTGTAAAACCATTCTGATGCAGGACAGACAGCGTTTCTACAATGCCAGGGAATGCCTCTGGCTGGATGGTTTTCAGATTTTCGTTGAAGAATCTTCTGTATGTCTCAGCGCATCGGGGAATTAACTCTTCTTGAATATCTGGAAATAGCGTCCTGAAACACTCTGTCAGCGGCAGTCCTATAGTGGCTGCACATTCTTCTTCGCTACGGTTAGGTAAGTGCAGTTCTGCTATGGTCATCTGCATGGTCGTGACGATATTCCGTCTGGTATCGCCCAACGTACCGTCAAAATCGAAGATAATCAGTCTTATGCTCATCGTTTCAGTTCATCTTCGTCATGTGATAGTCACGCTCGAAACCAATATGGCAGGGTCTTTGGGCAGGAAATCCATAATTATTCTCTTAAACTATGTTGCAAAGGTACAAATAATTGAGAGATTTTCGCTATCTTTGTACTCACTTTTAGAATAGTTTATGAAGTTATGGAATATAAGAAGATAGGTGAAACGTACTATGTCAGGATGGATCGAGGCGATGAGGTTATCAGCAATATCCTCGAAATCTGCCGTAAAGAGTCCATTCCGTCAGCCATTTTCTCAGGCATAGGTGGGTGCAGTAGTGCTGAGTTACAGGTGTTCATCCCTGAAACAGGTAGTTTCGAGACTGAGAAGATTGAAGGGATGCTGGAACTGGTATCTATCAACGGTAATGTCGTATCAGGTGATGACGGCCAGCTCTACCACCATACCCATGCCTTGTTCTCATTCAAACGGGATGGCCAGCATGGAATGGCAGGAGGACATCTTAAATCGACTACGGTACTCTATACTGCCGAGATAGAACTGCGACCAACGATTGGAGGGTCTATCGGAAGAAAGTTTGACCCAGAGACCGGTACTGGATTCTGGAACTTCAATACAGAAAGATGAAACTGAAGAAACGAAAAATTAAGTATTCTGCAATATTCTGTCTCTGCTGGTTTGGCTTCTTAGTCATTCTGCCCACACTTGCAGTTTACAGATTAACAAAAGAAGATAAAACGTGAAATTGAACTGTTAGGCATCGCATGAACTGCAAATAGAAGGGAACCCCATTGCTGAGATTCCCCAGAGTCCTCTTTTCAAGGTTCGTGCGTGTTCGTTCTTACTGTATGCCCATGCAACTGGTCGTTCCGAGGGCGGTCAGTACTGCTGAGATAATCGATGCGATGATCTGCAGCGTCCACTTCAAGGTATCCATAAGACCTATTTCAATATAGTCTCCATTGTGGTTTTCTGAACTTGCATCCCCATGTTCTTATAGAACTGTAATGCGGGGGTGTTACCCTCCCAAACATTCAGGGTGATATTGTTGCAGTCTATGGACCTTGCATATTCGCGTACATATTCATATAGTGCTTTACCAACATGTTTGCCGCGAGCACTTTCGTTCACACAGATATCATCGATATACAGCGTCTTGATATCTTCCAGCAACAAGTTGTTCTTGACCTCATTGACCTGGCAGAATGCATAGCCCAACACATCACCGTCGTCATACACGAATATGGGTTTGCGGTTGTCATCGAGCATGGATTCAAGTTCCTGTTCGTTATACTTGGTTGTGTGGGGTTTGAACAGGTCTGGACGCAACACATGATGCACCATGTTTACTTGATGCAACAGTTCAATAATACGCTTGATATCCTCTTTGTTTGCTTTTCTTATCAGACAATCTTCCCCGTCCAACAACTTCTTAATAAGGGGGACATACCACGTCTTGAACTGCTCTGCCGTGGGGGTATGGCCACCGGGGAAATGAAATGAATGGGTGTAATGCTCTAGGAAGAGTGGCTCGAAGTGTGCCAGTGTATCTTCCTCACCGAAGATTCCCCATACACGTACCTTATTATATATATTACAGCAGTCAAACTGATGGGCTTCCATTTCCTCGAACTCCTTAATCAGGTTTTCGTCGATGGTGAAGTCCTGCTTGCCGTCAGCCCTTGGTGACTTGTACTGATGGGTGCCGATACGCTCACGGAGGAAGTCAGACATCTTGAAATGCGGATTGCCGAGTAAGGCAGGGACTCCGATAATCGGTGAGATCATCTGTGCATAGAATGATCCGCAACTGTTGCCGACCAGCACGTCAGGCTTCTCTTGATCGCATATCTCGCGGATGAGCCTGATGGCATCCGCAGGATGGAGTGGGAGGTCGGGAGTCAGTACGGTAGCCCTCTTTTCGAAAGCAGCCTTGACCTCCGGTCGAGCCTGCTCACGCTCGGGAATCGAAGCGAGTTTCGATTCCTCTCGCTCAAACGCAGCCTTCAATGCCAAGGCTGGCACACAACTGCCACTGGCATAGAATCCATGAAGGAACAATATCTTCTTTTGCTTTTGCATATCGTTAATTTCTGTTGCAAAATTAGACATTTCGGACGAATTCTAAGGAATTATGCGTATATTTGTGCCAAATTTTGAGATTTATTAGGTTTTGGCAATGGTTGAGATCCGAGAAGCAACCAAGGTGCAAGCGGCAGAGATCGCTCGTCTGATCATGATGGCTATGACTGATGATTGCTGTCTTTATTTCTGTGGTGATGGTTATGGATTGGAGGACTTCCGCAGGATGATGACCTTGTTGGTGGAACGCGAGGATTCTCAGTATAGCTATAGGAACACATTGGTAGCAACTGAGGGACAGAAGGTTATCGGGATCGCTGTCAGCTATGATGGTGGCAAATTGCATGAACTACGCCAGGCATTCATCCATGCTGCTAAAGAATATATCGGGAAGGATCATTCTGGTATGGATGATGAGACACAGGCAGGAGAACTCTATCTTGATTCATTAGCCGTACTACCTGAATATCGTCGCCAGGGAATCGCTCAGCGTTTACTCGTAGCCACGAAAGAGAAAGCAGATGCAATGGGTTTGCCTTGTGTGGGCTTACTCGTAGATAAAGGAAATCCTGTTGGAGAGACAGTTTATGCTGCAGCAGGATTCTGTTATGCGAATGACAGCCTCTGGGGCGGTCATCCCATGAAGCATTTAGTGCTGTAAATGCTCTTCTTTCTTCTTTTTTTATGCATAATTGATGATATTTTCCATTATTATTTGGTATTAATCGTCTTTTTCACTATCTTTGCATCGACAACGATAAATCCTATGTCTGTAAAGAGGTATTTCGTGTGGCTCATCTTGTGTATCCTGCTGGTATCGACAGGCTCGATTTCAGCCAGGGATACACGTTTCTACGTCTATAACGCGGCTAACGGACTGTCGGACAACAGTGCGCAGACCATTAATTGTACGAAGACTGGCAGACTCGTCATAACGACGATGGGACAGATTAACTTCTTTGACGGACAGTCGTTCTCCTATATTGATCCAAGTACTGAGAATATCTATCCGCTGTCGAACTATTCAGGTAACTATCACCTCTATTTTGACAGATATCATCACCTGTGGCTGAAGGACACGCATAGCGTCACCTGCGTGAATCTGACAACAGAGAAGTTTGTGGATTCCGTGGATGAGGTGCTTGAGGAATTTGGTGTTGAGGAAAAAGTGAAAGATCTGTTCGTGGATCACGAGAATGTAGTGTGGTTGATGACTAAAGATGGACTCTTCAATGTCGATTCAAAGCAGACCTATGAGTTGAGAAAGGGTAGGGAACTTCAAGATATGGATGTCTTGAAAGATCAGTATCTCTTGCTGTTTTACGACAACGGTGTCATGGAAGTGCTTGATCTTAAGACAGGTAATAAACTGCGCGACACCAGGGCATACGGTCAGGACATGGTGAACCGATATAACCGCTCGTCTGTCTTATACAATGACGACAAGTCACTCTTCCAGTTGAGGAATGGGGGTGGTGAGTCGATTATGATGAAACTCGATCTCAGCACTTGGGAGTGGAAGACCATCCTCCAGTTGCCCTATCACATGAACAATTTTGCGATGGAGGACAGTGTCCTGTACGTGCCCACCTCTTATGGCTACTGGACCTACGACCTCAAGACGGAGGCTTTGGAGCATGTTGAGATGTTGCAGATGGCTACTGGCGAGGAACTCCTGACGGATATCAATGCCATGGCCTTCGACAAACAGGGGGGTATGTGGGTAGGAACCCAACGGCGCGGACTGCTCTATTCCCGTCCGTTTACCTCGCCCTTCAAGGTCTATTTGTGGGATAAACCCCGGGCCATTGAACTGACCAAGTTGATGGAGCCTTTAGATGGGCAGTATTCCTATAAGGGAAAGCCGTCGAACTGTGTGTTCCGTGATTCCAGAGGCTGGATATGGGTTGGCACGACAACAGGACTGCAGGTGTATAAGAAATCCAGCGATAAACTGCCTCAGTTGATCACGCGTCAGGACGGTCTGCTGAACAATGTGATCCATACGATTATAGAAGACGATAACCACTATATATGGGTAGGCACCAGTTATGGCGTCAGTTGCCTGTTGATAGAGGATGGAAAGTTGCGCTTCATCAACAGTTACAACGAGTGGGAAGATATCCCCAGTGAGTCGTTTGTCAACGGCAAGGCCATGAAACTACCTGACGGTTCGATTGCCATGCAGATGCTGGACCATGTGATCGAGTTTAATCCTAATAAGATGGTCACTCTCGATGAGAGGGCCTTCACTGATATCTATCCAAAACTAATCAGACTGATGGTGAACGGTAATGTGATCAGGACGGGACAGGAACTCGATGGCAATGTGATTCTGGAGAAGGCTCTGACCAGGACGGCAGAGATCAATCTGAACTACTACCAGAACTCTGTGACACTGACCTTCTCGGCTTTGAACTACTATCGTCCTCAGCAGACCTGCTATCGGGTGAGGGTCAGGGGACTCGACGATACCTGGCATGTGCTGACACGCTATAATTCAGGTGGTCTCGTGGATCGTCTGGGACAACTTCACCTGCCGCTGGTATCGCTGAAGCCTGGGTCCTATACCATAGAGGTACAGTCTTCCATGTTGCCAGACAAGTGGGAAACGGTGCCTTACGAGTGGGTGGTCAACATCAACGAGCCATGGTGGCGTACTACTGGTATGCTGGTGCTGATGTGTTCGATCCTGTTGCTGTTGATCTGTCTGAATGCTTATCTCTATCTGAGAAATACCAAGATGCGTACGCTGAGGAACAGTCAGGAGCAGAACGTGATCAAGCGTATCAAGACCTTTGCTGAGCGCAGTGCCATGCTGGGTTCTGAGAAACTTGAACCTATACCAGAGGAAATATACGGTCTCAGCAGTGATCCGCAGAATGAATTGGATCCTGAGTTTATGGGCATGATGGAGAAACTGATACCGATCGTGCTCTCGAGGGATACAGAGCGGATGACGATGCGCGATCTGAGTAGTGAGGCTGGTATGAATGTGCAAAGGTTCTATCGGCTGGTGATGGCCAATATCTATAAGAGTCCGAGGGCGCTTGCCAAGAAGATGATGCTTTCAAAGGCTACAAAGATGCTTGAGAGTTCGGACATGAGCATCCAAGAGATTGCTGATGCGTGTGGATATGCAACGCCCAATTATTTCATAGCGACGTTCTATCATCAGATGAAAACCACACCAGAGCGCTATCGTAGTAGGAAAAGCAAGTATTCTGCTTAGCGGATCGTAGATTGGCTGAATGCCACCAGTCTCCATGTGCGTCCCCCAATTTCTTTATAATAAACAAGCACCTGATAACGGTTCTCCGTCTGGTAGAAATTGCCTTCGGAGGGCAAGGGGTGAGTCAAGCCGTCGTCTGTGACCCACAGATACTGATAGGAATAATAGCCCAGTTTCTGTAGGATGCTGGCAGTGTAGAGTTTGTTGGCTTCGTCGTATTCCATCAAGTATGTTTCTGGATCTTCTGTTGTCCATCGGCCGTCGATGACAACGCTGCCTTCTGTCATATATGGTGATTTGAGCCTATAGTTAACCCATACGTAATCGCTGATGATGTCGTTTTCGCGATTGTCGCTGTTACGGATATAAAAACTGCCATCGGCATCCTCATCGTAGAGGTAGTTGGGGCGAGGCTCACTGATAAAGGGGAAGGCCTGAAAATACTCCCCGTCCCATGAGATGCGGTCGATGCCCATGGTCGGATGCGAAGGATCGAGCACCTCGAACTTACGGTATTCGTTGCCTCCGTCGAAGATCAGTTCCTTACGATGCTTCCACTCCAGTCCGTTCTGACTCACTGCACTGGGACGGACATTCCAACGCCAGTTGTTCTCACGGCTATTCTGCATGACAACCGTCTGTAATTGCTCTTGGGGATCCGTCACTGACAGACTGCCGTATTTCAGTCCGAAGGATACTTGCTGATGACAGAGATTAGTGTCGATATCCGTATTGGTGGAGATGGCCATCGAGAGGTTCATGGCCTGCTCCGTGATCATGAATTCCACCGTCAGGATCTCATTTCCCTGATCTTCATCGATGACATGGAGTCGGTAGTTACCACTCATCTTCAGACGGCACTTGTCATTGGGTATCGTCAACTGATAGTGGGTGTAGGCAACAGTTGTATTGATGGAATGCTCAAAGTCTTCAATCACATTATCATTGAAGCCTTCCAGCCAGTCGGTATCGAACAGTTCTTCTGAGGAAGTCCAATCGGCCTCACAGTGCTCCAGACGGTAGATATACCTGTGGTAATCATGCGAGAGTTCGTCGAAACTGACATGCAGATGGTCATTGCCATAAAGCCGCATGACGGCAGGCGACAGCCAGTCCTGGTTCACGACGGCTTGCAGCGACTTAACCTGAGGGTCGTAGATCCTGTTTTCTGCAGATAGCGTCATCGGCAACAGGAGTAGTAATATGGCAATAGTCTTCTTCATCGAGCGGGTAATTAGCGTTTCTCCTTGATAATACCTAAGCGATAGGCATAGAGCAGTTCTTTCAGATCGGCAACCTGTGCCCTGAGTTCTTCGCCCTTGTCTGTATCTGCTACCAGCATGCGGTGGGTGGACATCTCAACGATCTGGGTGGTCGATTTGATGTCGATCTCACGCACGATGGCATCCTGTTGTGAGGTAAACGGTTCATGCTGCACCAGTTGGAAACCACGCGAGTGATAAACCAGTGTATAGCCGGCAATACCTGTTTCATGATGATAGGCCTCTGAGAAGCCTCCGTCGATCACCATGAGTCGTCCGCCTGCCTTGATGGGATTTTCGCCCTTGGAGGCATGGACAGGCACATGGCCGTTGATGATATGACGGTTCTCACCTTTCACACCAAAGGCATCGAGGATACGGTCGCAAATCTCTGCTGAGTCACGCAATTTGAAGTAGTTGCCTTTCTCCTCCTTGTAGGTTTCCTTGTCTTTGAGGAAGTAGCGCTCAAAGGTGGCCATCTTCGACTTGTCGAAGAGGGGAGAGTCCTTGCCACACCAGAGATAGAGGAAGAAGTCGCAGGCATAGTCGCGAGGATATTCTTCGTTGGGGCCAGATATGGCTGAGCGGATGATCATACCGATATGGTGCATCAGTTCCTTGCCACTGTATTTGACATGGGGATAGATCTCCACCTCTTTCAGTGTGCCATCGTCATTCAGCGGACAACTGGCATGAAACAGCAAATTAGAGTTGCTGATGGTGTACATACAGCCGTGGGACAGTAGGGTGCGGATATGCTTGTGCAGTTTTTCGCAGATACGGAAGGAGTGGTGGAGTTTCTGCATGAGCAGGGCTTCGTCTTCTGTCAGTGTGTTCGGACTATTGGGATCGACTGTGGGGAAGTGGCAACTCTTCATCTCGTACTCCTTGCCGTCGATGGTACAGATACCACGTTGGTAGTCGATATGCTCGAATAGACAACGGTCTTCCATCTGCCATTCTGGACGACGCTTGATGATAGCGGCTTCCTCCTTGAACTGGATGACGGCAATGGCTTTATGCATCTTGGCCGTCAGTTGACGGGTCTTCTCATCCATCGAATTACCAGGCAGAACTTTGGGGAGGAACTCCTCACATGGATCATCACCGTAGGTCTCCAAGGCGAAGGTGGCCAACGGCACGAGATTGATGCCGTATTCCTCGATGGTGGCCAGATTGGCATAGCGCAGGCAGAGACGCAGTACGTTACAGATACAGGCATTATTGCCTGCTGAGGCACCCATCCAGAGGATATCATGGTTGCCCCACTGGATATCCCAGGAATGGTACTGACGGAGCGTGTCCATGATGATATGTGCACCAGGACCACGGTCGTAGATATCACCAAGGATATGCAACTGGTCGATGGCCAGACGTTGGATCACGTTGCAGATGGCACAGATGAAATCATCGGCACGCCCTGTGGAGATGATGGTGTCAACAATGACATTCACATAGGCCGTCTTGTCACTGTCGGAAAGACTCTCATGCAGCAATTCCTCGATGATATAGGCGAAGTCAGCAGGCAGGGATTTGCGCACCTTTGAACGGGTGTATTTGGAAGATACGTCACGACACACCTTTACCAACTGGTGGATGGTGATGCGATACCAGTCTTCAATATCTGTCTCGCGGGCTTTGATCAGTTCCAGTTTCTGTTCTGGGTAATAGATCAGTGTGCAGAGTTCTTTCTTCTCCGTTTCCCGTACGTTGTTTCCAAAGAGTTCGTTAACCTTTCGTTTGATATTTCCTGATGCATTCTTAAGCACGTGGCGGAAGGCTTCACTCTCACCATGAATGTCTGCCAGGAAATGTTCCGTTCCTTTAGGTAATGCCAGAATTGCCTTCAGGTTGATGATCTCTGTGGAGGCATCGGCAATGGTAGGAAACGACTGGGAGAGCAGTTGCAAGTAGTGCATGTCTGTCTTTGGGGCGTTCGATGCATTGGTAGTCATATCTTCAAATGGTTTGTTATTTGTTTGCGAATATTTGTAGTCTGTCTATTATCTTTTGGTGACAGTGGCATGTATCCTTCATCAAGTTGTGTCTGCTCCTGGAGCACCTGCATCAGACTCTCTGCGAATTTCGTCAGGTTCTTTTCCTCAAGGGCTGTTGCTAATAGGTCGTCATTGACGGTGTCACGATAGAGTTCACGTGTGAGTTCTATCAGATGGAGTAGCAGCGGCTGTCTGTTTATCTGGCGAATCATTTTCAACAGGTAGTCTGTCTCGTCACCTTGATATTCCCCGATGATATCCTTGACAGGAAGGGGACGCGTATAGTTGTCTGGGAAGTAGGCTTCTATTTTTTCCGTATCGATAGCGGGGATGGGTAGTCCTAACACGCTGATGCCATAATCCACATAATTACGGATATTTTCATGTTCTGCGTAGATGAGCAGCCTTCGCCAATCGATGTCCTTTGGATAGTTGATGCTGTCGAGTGACTGGCACCAGCGTCGATCTCCCAAAATGCCAGCCTTGATGATCGTGGTCAGTGCCTTCAGACTCAAATCATCGAGTTGCTCTATAGTGTTGGAGTCCATGACTTTCTGATAGACGGAAAATGTCTCTGAACACATCTTTTCCTGTGTGATGGTGTTGGTGGTGACGGCATTGTGGATTTCCTCCACCCGCTGGTTCCATCCCAGTTTCTGAAAATTAGTACGTTCCAGTTTGCCCAGTATGATGACGGCATATGCGTTGACGATGGCATCTCTCTGCCACAACAGGGCATTGACGACTTTGTCCTGTACACTCTTCTGACTGACGATCCAGGGCTCAAGTTGTCCATGTGGGGTGATGACTACCCGTATGCCATGATGCCTAGCCGTTCGTGTGGCACGCGCCATTTTCTGATTCCAACACCCATGACAATGTAGAATGTCGGGTTCTTCTTCGATGATCTGCTGTCTGATATTGGTTCCGCTGTCTGCCGTGAGGATGTCGGCACTTCGCTGCATACCTTCCGCCAGCAACATGACGTGTTGCCGTATCAGATCATTGGACTTAGGATAGATATGCAGTACTTTCATAGGCCGAGGTTTTAAAGACTTACTGAACGTATAACTGGGTGGTTGACGAACGTCCGAAGAGATTCTTCCAGAAGATACGAAGACGGACGCCCAACAAGGTAGAGGTGGAAACCTTCTCCTCAAAGAACTTCAGTATATCGTGGGCCATGTCTTTGCGGATGATGATGAAGTCATAGCGTCCCCAAGTATAACCCATGCGTTTGCGATCACGAACTACACGGAGTTTTCGTTCTGCCTTGAGAATGTGATATCGTGCATCCTGAAAGTCGGCGAACGGCTGTAGGCGGATACCTTTCTTGTTCATATAGCCAAGTATCAGTTGACTATCATCGTCTGTGGCCTCAGCGATGGCTTTGAGGATATCGGATGCCATGGGCTTATTCCTGATTTTCGTCATGATAAGCCAGTCGTACTTGGCTGCCTTGATTCCGATACTGAAGGCCATCTTCTTGCGGACGATGAGTCTATTGGGTTTTGGCAGGAAGGTGGTATAAAGATTGGGATAGTTGTTCTTAAGCAGTTTCAGTACGTCAGAGGTCTCGTCTGTAGAAGTTTCATCCACAACAATAACCTCATAGCCTGGCTCATATTCCTGTGTCAGGAACAGAGGCAGGTTCTCCTTCAATTCTGGAGCCTGGTCATAAACCGTCATGACGATTGAGAAACTGCGTTCTTTCTTGTTCATTGTTCTTTAGTCTTCAGATTTCATCACTCATATAGCCAAGGGGGAGTCTGCGGCAGTTGTATTGCGAAGCCATAATCTCACCGTATGCACCTGCAGAGCGGATGGCCAACAGGTCGCCACGCTTGGTACCATTCAGGTCAATTTGTTTGGCAAACACATCTGTTGACTCACAGATCGGTCCTACCACGTCGTATGCTTCTGTTGGTTCCTCACTGGTGATATTCTCGATCTTATGATAGGCCTGATAGAGTGCTGGACGGATCAGATCCGTAAAGCCGGCATCGACAATAGCAAACTTCTTCACGGCTCCTTTCTTGACATACAAAGTACGTGTGATCAGTGTACCGCACTGTGCCACGACGGCACGTCCCAGTTCGAAATGGAGCGTCTGTCCGTTTCGTAGTTTCAGTTTCTTGGCGTAAGTATCGAAGTAGGCCTTGAAGTCGGGAATAGGCAGACGGTTAGGATGGGCATAGTCAACACCCAGTCCGCCGCCCACATTGATATGTTCCACGCGAATACGGTGCTTCTCCAACAGGTCCTGAAGTTCGTTGACACGGTTGCAAAGAGCCTCGAAGTCGCCCATGTCCAAGATCTGTGAACCGATATGGAAGTGCAGCCCCACAAATTTGACGTTCTTCAGTCTCTCAGCCTCGGCAATGACAGTCAGCATATCGTTCATGTCGATGCCGAATTTGTTCTCTGCCAGACCTGTAGTGATGTTGGCGTGTGTATGGGCGCCTACATTGGGGTTCAGACGGAAAGCGATACGTGCCACCTTACCCTTATTGGCTGCCAGTTCATTGATGACTTCCAGTTCTGGGATACTTTCCACGTTGAAGCAGAAAATATCGCTGTCAAGTCCGATGTTGATTTCCCAGTCGCTCTTTCCTACACCAGCAAAGACAATCTTCGAGACAGGGAATCCTGCCTTGACAGATGCTTCGATCTCACCGCCGCTCACACAGTCGGCTCCCAGTCCTGCCTCACGGATGATACGGAGTACTTTCGGATTGGCGTTGGCCTTGACGGCATAATGCACCACGAAACCTTCGTGGCGCGATGCCTCTTCATGGATAGCGCGCAGTGTCTGGCGCAACAGTTCAGAGTCGTAGTAGTAGAAGGGCGTCTGGATGGACTGTAACTTCTCTACGGGAAATATTCCTTTTGCCATAATCTTATGATATGTGTTGTGTTGCTGTTACCTTTTTATTATTTATTGAAAATCGTGTTGCTCAGACTCTGGAGTGCACGCTTCTTGTCCTCCTCACGGATAAGGAAGGAGATGTTGTAGTTGGAGCCTCCATAACTGACCATACGTACAGGAATATCCTTCATGGCATCGAGCGCCAGGGTTTCGAAGCCGATGTTTGACCAGTCGAGATCACCCACCACACAGATAATGCACATATTAGTATCAACCGTAACGGTACCGTACTTCTTCAGTTCATCCACAATCTCACCAAGATGAGCGGAGTTGTCGATACTCATTGAGACACCAACCTCTGACGTACAGATCATATCGATACTGGTCTGATAGCTTTCAAAGATTTCGAAGACCTTACGCAGGAAACCTGTGGCCAAGAGCATACGGCTCGACTTGATCTTAATGGCTGTGATGTTGTCCTTGGCTGCAATGGCCTTGATCTTGCCATATTCTGTCTTGTTGCTGATGGTCGTTCCTTCTGCGTCAGGATCCATCGTGTTCAACAGACGGACGGGGATGCCTGCATATTTGGCGGGTTGCACACAGGTGGGGTGGAGGATCTTTGCTCCGAAATAAGCCAACTCTGCTGCTTCCTCGAAGTGGAGTTGATGCACGGGCTCTGTCTTGTCAACGACACGTGGGTCGTTATTGTGCATACCGTCGATATCAGTCCAGATCTGGATTTCCTCAGCATTAATGGCAGCACCAATGAGGGAGGCCGTATAGTCACTGCCACCACGCTGCAGATTATCTATCTCACCATAAGCATTACGACAGATAAAGCCCTGTGTCAGATATATTTGCTGACCTTCGTTCTCCTGAAGGAGCACGTTAAGTTTTTCTTTAATATAGGTAGGATCCGGCTCAGAGTTTTTGTCTGTACGCATAAAGTCAAGGGCGTTGATAAGCACGGCTTTGATACCCTGCTCCTTCATATAGTTCACGACCATATTGGTGGAGATGATTTCTCCTTGTGCCACGATACTCTTCTCTTCGAAACTGGTGAACAGTTCCTTGGTGAAGGAACGGAGGTAGTCGAACTCACCACGGAGGAACTCACGGGTAACCTCTTTGGTTTCTTCCTTATCGTAGAGTTCATCCACATGCTTGGCGTATTTCTGCTCCAGACGGTTGATGACCTCATTGGCGCCATCAGGATTCTTCTTGTAGAGGTAGTCGGAAATCTCAACAAGAGAGTTTGTTGTTCCTGACATGGCGGAGAGTACTACGAATACGGGTTCTCCAGACTTTGTAACCAGACTGGTTACATCTTTCATTCTCTGTGGGGTGCCGACGGATGTTCCGCCGAATTTCATCACTTTCATATTCTTTATTTTATTGTTATTTTCAGATTTCTATTCTCTCAGAATAACTGACCTTAGTCTCGTCAGTATCTGGTGTGTCATCAGTGATAATGAGATGATGGAAGTCGTTGGTGACATTCTCCAATCCAGCATTATGACAACGGAAGGTAATGCTGGGATGCTCCTTGATGAGGGGGAGGTTATGCGTACACATCACGACAGCCGTCCCTTCTTCTGCAATCTGAAAGAGCAGTTGGATGATCTCGTTGGAGGTCTCAGGATCCAGGTTGCCTGTAGGCTCATCAGCAAGGATCAGTTTCGGACGGTTCAGAATGGCTCTGGCAATGGCGACACGTTGTTGCTCACCTCCAGAGAGTTCGAAGGGCATACTACCAGGTCTGTCTTCCATGCCTACTGCTTTCAGAACCTTGTGGATGCGCTCGTCGATCTCATTCCTCTTCTTCCAACCTGTGGCCCTGAGCACGAACTCCAGATTCTTATAGACCGTACGGTCTGCCAGCAGTTGGAAATCCTGGAACACCACACCCATCTCCCTGCGCAGGGCTGGGATTTCCTTGCGACGGATGGTTAACAGGTCATAGCCGAGGACTGTTGCCTCATCTGCCTCATCCACATCCAGTTCACAGTAGAGAGTCCTCATCAGCGTGGTCTTACCAGAACCTACACGGCCGATGATATAGATAAACTGTCCTTCCTCCACTTGGAAGGTGACATCCCGTAGGACACAGATCTGGTGTCGCTGGTAGATGTTGGCATTTTTATAACTGATCAGCATATCTAACAATTTACTATTTTTCCTTTACTTCATCTCTCCCTTGGCCTTGGCCTCGCGACGCTTCTTGTCCCATTCAGGATCATGGCGCTTGTGCAGTTCCTCTGCGATATCTTCGATACGCATGCCTTTACTGGCCAGTAGCACGATCAGGTGATAGATCATGTCGGAGACCTCATAACTCAGTTGCTCGTTGGTTCCTGTGCAAGCCTCAATGACAGCCTCCAGCGATTCTTCGCCAACCTTCTGGGCGATGCGCTTCACACCGTCCTTGAAGAGTTTGGTGGTGTAACTGCCCTCTGGCATTTCTTCATGACGCTTGTTGATAAAGTCCTGAAGTTCTGTCAGGAAGAGTAGGGGATTCTGCTCATTATCCTCACCCCAACAGGTATCTGTGCCAGTGTGACAGGTAGGACCGTCAGGATGAGCCTTCACCAACAGGGTGTCGTTGTCGCAATCCACCTTGATATCCACAAGGTGGAGGAAGTTGCCAGAGGTTTCTCCCTTTGTCCACAGACAGTTACGCGACCGACTCCAGAATGTGACCTTCTTCGTATCAAGCGTTTTCTGATAAGCCTCTTGGTTCATATAGCCAAGCATCAGCACATTCTTAGTCTCGGCATCCTGTATGATAGCGGGTACAAGCCCACCGCATTTCTCAAAATCTATCTTCATATACGTACGTTTATTCCTTCTGATTTTAAATACTGTTTGAGTTCTGGGATAGGAATTTCCCCAAAGTGGAAGACACTGGCGGCCAGGGCAGCATCCGAATGTCCTTCGATGAAGGTGTCACGAAAGTGTTCTTTCTTACCTGCACCTCCACTGGCGATGATAGGAATCGACAGATGGTCTGCCAGTTCGCGTAAGGCCTCATTGGCGTAGCCTTCTTTCACGCCGTCGTGGTTCATGCTGGTGAAGAGGATCTCTCCTGCACCACGCTCTTGTGCCTCATGGGCCCATTCGAAGAGCCCTCGTTCCGTGCGTTCGCGTCCACCTTTCAGATAACAGTGCCATCCGTCTTCATCCAAACGGGCATCGATGGCACAGACGCATACCTGAGAACCGAAACGATTCGTGATCTCATCAATCAGTTCCGGACGACGGATAGCAGCACTGTTTACACTCACCTTGTCGGCACCGGCATAAAGCAGTCGCTCCACATCTGCCAGTTCGTTGACGCCTCCACCTACGGTAAAGGGAATATTGATCTCCTGAGCCACGCGTGTCACCATCTCCGTGAACGTCTTACGACCTTCGAAAGAGGCGGTGATGTCGAGGAAGCACAGTTCGTCAGCCCCCTGCTCACTATAGGCTTTGCCCAGTTCTACGGGGTCGCCCGCACTTCGCAGATTCACGAAGTTCGTGCCCTTGACGGTCTCGCCGTCCTTGACATCCAGACAGGGTATTATGCGTTTTGCCAGTCCCATAGCTCTTTCAGATTGATTTTACCTTCATATATAGCCTTACCAAAGACGACGGCAGGGATGCCTGCTGCGTCGAGGGCTATGATATCTTCTTTCGACGATACACCTCCACTGGCTATCAAATGCAGTTCAGGGTAGGTGTCCATCACTTGCTTATACAGATCAATGGCGGGGCCAGCAAGCGTACCGTCCTTTGATATCTCCGTGCAGAGTACGTTCTTTACACCAGCCTCGATATATTTCTGTAAAAACGGTAACAGATCTTCGCTCGAATCTTCTTTCCAGCCGTTGATGCTGATCTTTCCATGGCGCACATCAGCGCCTAATATCATACGCTCAGCACCGTATTTTTCCAGCCATCCCATAAAGAGTTCTGGCTGGGTGACGGCGATAGAACCCACCGTGACCATCGCGGCTCCAGAGGCAAAGGCCTTCTCAATATCCTCGTCCGTCTTGATGCCACCGCCAAAATCTACAGTGAGTTGAGTTTCCGTCGTGATACGACGGAGCACCTCATCGTTGACGATATGCTTTGACTTCGCACCATCGAGATCTACCACATGCAGACGCTTAAACCCTATGCCTTCAAACTCTTGAGCCATATCTATAGGCTCACCATAGACCGTTTTCTGGTCATAATCGCCTTTTGTCAAGCGCACGCACTGACCGTTGATGATATCTATGGCGGGAATCAGTTCTATCATAGTTCGAGGAAGTTTTTGAGAATACGTTCACCCACCTTACCACTCTTCTCGGGGTGGAACTGGCAAGTATAGAAATTGTCTTTGTGCATCGAGGCCGAGTAGGGCAGGATATAGTCTGCCGTAGCAATGGTCTCTTGGCATACTGGTACATAGTAGCTGTGTACGAAATAGACGTAGCCGCCCTCAATACCCTCCATCAATGGAGATTTTGTGTTGTAAAGCTTGTTCCATCCCATACAGGGCACCTTGTCCTCATGTTTCTCAGGCACGAAACGCTTTACCTCTGCGTCGAAAATACCGATACAGTCGGCATCCCCTTCTTCAGAATGCTTGCATAGCAACTGCTGTCCCACACAGATACCGAACACGGGCTGTTTCAGGTCACGGATCACCTCGTCGAGTCTTCTCGCCTTCAGGTAATCCATCGCTTCTGCAGCATGTCCTTGTCCGGGGAAGAGCACACGGTCAGCCTTTTTCAGCAACTCCGCATCATCCGTCAGCAACGGTTCAATACCCATCCTTCGGAGGGCATTGACCACGGAATAGATATTCCCCGCGTTATATTTGACGATTGCTACCTGCATTATGAGAAGATGATCGTTTTGTTCTTATAAGTGAGAATCTTTCGCTGGATATGTTTTGACACGGCGTGTGAGAGTACGATCTTTTCCAGATCCTTACCTTTCAGGACGAGACTGTCAGGTGTGTCCTTATGCGTGATACGGGTGACATCCTGTTCGATGATGGGGCCTGCATCGAGTTCTGCCGTCACATAGTGACTGGTGGCCCCGATGATCTTCACACCACGCTCATAGGCCTGATGATAGGGCTTGGCACCAATGAAGGCGGGTAGGAACGAGTGGTGGATATTGATGATGTGATGCGGGTACTCAGCAATCATCTCGTCGCTGATAATCTGCATATAGCGCGCCAACACAATGAAAGAGATATCTTCCTTCTTCAGCAGATCCATCTCAGCCTTTTCTACCTCAGCCTTGTTCGAGTGGTCCTTCTTGATACTCCAGACATAGTAGGGAATACCAAACTGCTCGGCGACATAGCGCAGATCCTCATGGTTTGACACGATACAGGGAATATCACAGTTGAACTCTCCAGCCTTCCAGCGGGCAAGAAGGTCGTAGAGGCAATGACTCATCTTCGATACGAAGATTGCCATTCTCGGACGCTTGTCGCTGTAGTACAGACTGAACTTCATCTGGTAGCGCTGGGCATAGAGTGTCGTGATATAGTCGTAGAGTTTATCGCGTGGTATCAGAAAACCGTCGAGTTCCCATTCTATTCTCATAAAGAACATACCGTCCACCTTATCTACATACTGGTCCAGATATACGATGTTTCCTTTGTTGTCCGTAATAAACTTAGTGACTTCCGAAATGATTCCCTGTTGGTCAGGGCAGTGTAAGAGCAAAATTGCTGTTGTATCCATCTATTCTCTTTGTACTTTGAAATTTCAAGGCGCAAAGGTACAAAAAAGAATTGGTAATACGTGCCATATTTACGAGAAATCGCAAATATAACCTTAATTTCTTAAGAAATTACGTATTTTTATTCGTCTTCGCCCTCTGCAGTGCGCAAAATGATGCTTGTTGCACCAAGGGTGAAGAGCGTACCGTCTCCAATAATACGACGCTCCTTGGGGGAGAGTTCCACGTTATCGACAAAGGTGCCCGTATTGCTGTTGTTGTCTTTCAAGGTGTAGCGCAGTCCACCTTTCTTGTCACGGCTGACGGTAATCGTACAGTGGTTCAGATCGACACTGGGATCCACAGTCTCAAAGGTACAGTTGGCAGGATTGCCTTTCTGATAACGGCCGATGATGTTATCTCCCATATGTAGGGGAATGACCTGCTTGAAATGGAAGACGTTCTCAATGACTACAATAGATCCGCAACCCTCTTCATTGGCCTGTTCATTGGGATTCTCATCCTTCTGACGCTCACGGAGTTTACTGACACCTATACGGATGCCGAACTCCTTGCCACAGTCAGGACATTTGAAAACCAGCGACTGGCCTTCCGCGTATTGTGTCTCATCAAAGGTGATGTATTGGTCACATTTAGGGCAACGTACTCTTTTCATGGTTTGCTGAAGCGATAGACCCAAGCCTCTCCCAGTTCCTTGTGCTTATGGATGGCCTGAAGGGCTATATAAGCATCATTGGGTGTCTGATAATTTCCATAGATGACTCGTCTGACGTCATTATGCATATAGATTTCAACACTGTCAAGTCCTTTCTGCTTGAGCATGTCGATGAACATCTGGGCGTTTTGCTTGCTGACATAACTGGCCAATACGATACAATAACCATTCTTGATAGAGTCAGTCTCTGTCTTTTTGACCACCTGTGTCGTATCTTTCTTAAGGATGGTATCCACCTTGACTGGTGCCTTGACAATGTCTTCCTTTTTGATCTCAATCTTACTGGTGTTCGTGTCCTTCGACATCATACCAAACAGGATATTACTGTTAATATTACTGATGGTTCGTGTCATCAATTCCGTCTTACCTGTGGGAAGGGCAAGGATGAACATGGCCAACAGGATAGCTGCAACAGCAACAGTGTTACGAATCCATGAGAACTTAATCTTGACGACATCATTCTCTTCGTCTTCCTCCTGCTCGTCTTCAGGTATATCCATGCCAAAGATTTTGGCAGTGGATTTCTCTTGTTCCTCCGACTCGTCTATAGCAGCCTGCTCTTTCTTGACAGATGTCTTCTGCAAAGTACTCATCTCAAAGGAACCGAGTCCATAGAGACCAGGACTGAGAATGCCTGCTTCACAGGGCGTGAACTGGTAATTGCCTTCCTCGTTGAGTGCCAGGATGCCAATATCGTTCAGTTCGTAGAATCCTTCTGTTTCCAGATGCATCTTCAACTCGTTCACCTCGTCTTCAATGCGCTGGAGGGCTTCAGGATAACTGATGTCATAGGCCTCGACATACGACTGCGCCAACAGGGAGTCGTTGATCTTGAGTTGTGGATTGAAACCGAGCGTGCGCAATGGCGGCAGGAACAGTTGGTCGTTCTCGTCATAGCGCGCACTGACATGATGTGCCATAAAACCGCCCAGTTCTGGGACAATGACACAGTCGTTGCTCAGCAGAAGTATCTCAATATGCCTTTCTAGTTCAATCACGTGTGCAAAAGTACGGCTTTTTTATGAAATAAACAAATAAAAGAAACTTAAAATGTCAATAAAATAATTTTTTTACCGTATCTTTGCACCAAAATTCAGAATGATGGAATATATCAAGACCGAGATAGAGGGCGTCTATATCATAGAACCAAAGGTTTTCAACGATGCCCGTGGCTATTTCATGGAAGCCTGGAAACAAGCAGAGTTTAATGAGCACATTGGTAAGGTGGATTTCATTCAGGACAATGAGTCGAAGTCGTCTTATGGTGTGTTGCGCGGACTCCATTATCAGAAAGGGGATCTCTCACAAGCCAAACTGGTGCGCGTGATTAAAGGAAAGGTGTTGGATGTGGCCGTGGATATCCGCAAGTCGAGTCCCACCTTTGGTAAACACGTGATGGTGGAACTGAGTGAGGACAATAAGCGCCAGTTCTTTATCCCCCGAGGCTTTGCCCACGGTTTTCTGGTACTTAGCGAGGAGGCTGTCTTTACTTATAAGGTGGATAACCCATACGCCCCACAAGCAGAGGCAGGCATCCGTTGGAATGATCCCGACCTCGCCATCGAGTGGCCCATTGATTTCTCGGTGGTTCAGACAAGCGAAAAGGATTTAAAGCAGCCCTTCTTTAAGGATGCAGAAGTGTTTGATTAACAATTTATTACCACATATATGAATATTGCAATTGTAGGAACTGGATATGTCGGTTTGGTGTCAGGAACGTGTTTTGCTGATACGGGTGCTAATGTGACATGTGTCGATGTCGATGAGAAGAAGATTGAGCGTCTGAAGAATGGTGAAATACCCATCTATGAGCCTGGTCTCGATGAACTCGTGAAGAAGAATGTGGCCGCTGGCCGTCTGAAGTTCACGACGGACTTGGCTTCTGTCCTTGACGATGTGGAGATTGTCTTCTCAGCCGTTGGTACGCCTCCCGACGAGGATGGCAGTGCGGATCTGAAGTATGTGCTCCAAGTGGCCAAGACCATCGGTGAGAACCTAAAGAAATATGTGGTTGTCGTGACGAAATCGACCGTTCCCGTAGGTACAGCGCGAAAAGTGCGTAAGGCCATCGAAGACGAGTTGGCTAAGCGTGGTGTTGATATAGAGTTCGATGTGGCTTCCAACCCAGAGTTCCTGAAGGAGGGTAATGCCATTAAGGACTTCATGTCGCCTGACCGTGTGGTGGTTGGTGTGGAGAGCGAACATGCCAAGAAGGTGTTGACGAAACTATATAAACCTTTTATGGTCAACAACTTCCGTGTGATCTTCATGGACATACCTTCTGCTGAGATGACGAAATATGCAGCCAACTCCATGCTGGCTACACGTATCTCCTTCATGAACGATATCGCTAACCTCTGTGAGCGTGTGGGGGCAGATGTAAATATGGTACGCGCGGGAATAGGTTCCGACACCCGTATCGGACGTAAGTTCCTCTATGCAGGCTGTGGCTATGGTGGCTCGTGCTTCCCCAAGGATGTGAAGGCCCTCATCAAGACGGCGGACCAGAACGGCTATTCCATGGAGGTGCTGAAGGCTGTGGAGCGCGTCAACGAGAAACAGAAGAGCGTGCTCTACGAGAAACTCATCAAGGCCTTTGGCAGTGAGGAGGCCCTGAAAGGTAAGACGATCGCCATGTGGGGACTCTCCTTTAAGCCAGAGACGGATGACATGCGTGAATCGACAGCCCTCGTGATGATCGAGAAACTGTTGGCTGCAGGCTGTGTCATCCGTGCCTACGACCCCATTGCCATGGAGGAGTGCAAGCGTCGCATAGGCGATGCCGTGACCTACTGTCGTGATATGTATGATGCCGTGCTCGACGCTGATGCCCTGCTGTTGCTCACGGAGTGGAAGGAGTTCCGTCTGCCAGGTTGGGGTGTTATTAAGAAAGCCATGAAACAGCCGCTCGTCATCGACGGACGTAATATCTTTGATTCAGAGGAACTGCAGGAGTATGGCTTCGACTATCGCTGCATTGGTAAGTAAATGAGGAAAGGAACTACTATATTCTTGCTGACTGTTGTCTTGACGATACTCTATAGTTGTCAGGACAATAAGTCGGCTGTTCCTTCGGAAGACGAGGGGGCTAAGGCCATGCTTCAGGGCATCTGGGTGGAAGAGGAGAGCGGTGATGTGTCCATGCGCATCATCGGTGATTCGATCTTCTACACGGATTCCACGAGTATGCCGTCCTATTTCAGGATTGTCGGCGATTCCCTGGTGATGGGATCCGGCACTTCATACGCTATCGTGAAGCAGACGGAGAATCTGTTTTGGTTTACAAACCAGAACGGTGACGTGGTGAAACTTCAGAAGAGCAACGATCCTGTGGATGAGACGGAGTTTGTTCACGATACGCCCAGTGTGATGACCTATACCCATCAGGTGAAGATGGATTCTGTGGTGACCTACGATGGTGAGCGCTACCACTGGTATATCGCCATCAACCCCACGAAATACAAGGTGGTGAAACGCAGCTATAATGATGATGGTCTGGAGGTGGAGAATGTCTATTACGACAATATCATGCACGTCAGCGTCTTCAAGGGTGCTCAGAGACTGTTTTCCTCTGATTTCAAGAAGCAGATGTATGCAGGACTCGTGCCTGAGAAGTTCCTGAACGATGCTGTCCTGGCCAATATGGAGTACAGCCGTGCGGATGCAGAAGGCCTTCACTTCAATGCCACCTTGTGCATCCCTGATGAAGCCAGTTGCTATGTCGTTGAGACACTCGTTGACTACAGGGGACAGAAGAAGATGAAGACGGTGGAGTATTAGGCGTCAAGCCACGCATCCAACAGCATTCTGGCAATCGATAGTTTTTCGGGAATATCAGGCAGGTTGTCCTTACGGAACCAGCCCCCTTTGGCGATCTCACTCGCCTGGAGATGGATGTCACCTGACACGTAGTCGGCATTGAAACCTACCATCAGACCACAGGGATAGGGCCAGGGCTGGGAACCGAAATAGCGGATGTTCGTGATCGTTACCCCCGTCTCTTCGAGTGCTTCACGGGCAACGGCTTCCTCCAGTGTCTCACCTGTCTCCACGAATCCTGCCACCAGTCCGAAGAAATCCCTCTTGAAATTCTTGGCACGTACCAGCAGTACCTCGTCACCTTTATGGATGAGTACGATGACGGCCGTAGCCAACTGTGGCCAGATCTCCTTACCACATTCCGTACATTTCTTGGAGATATCGGTATCCATGCGCATGGGTGCACCACAGACACCACAGTATTTCGTGTTCTGGTCCCAGTAGAGCAGTTCCTGGCATTTGCCGCCCTTCAGGTAGAGGGGACGCTCCAGTTTATAATAACTCTGGCGGAGTCCGCACATCTCGTAGCGGGGATCATCGGTGACAGGGGCGTCGATGCGATAGGTCTTCACGGGCGTGCCGTCGGCCATCGGGGTGATGTTTATTACGTTTGTCCAGGGCTTCACCGTCGTGGGAGTCTCCTCCCCACAGGGGATGGTATAGCCGCCGTCGGCCGTTTTCTCCAGCAGCAGGTCTTCCTTGCAGAATACGAAGTAATAACTCTTTGCCATCTTTAGTCTTTCTTTCCGAATAACAACTGACGGTCGCGCTCCAGGGCAGGCTGTGCCCAGTCCTCGGGTACGAATTTCCAGTTCTTGTTAGGCTGGGGATTCAAGGTGCCCATCTGACGGATCTCTTCTGTCAGGTAGTAACGTTGGTCTCTGTCGGTATGGAAGAGCACACGGCTGTCGAGCGAGTCCTGTGGAATGCCAGCACCAAGGGTCAGCAGTTCTCCGCCACCGTTGGCACGGTAACTGTTCATCGCCACCTTGTACCATTTCTGCTCGTCGAAAGGCTCTCCATTAGACATCTGTAGGATCCTGACCTTCTCACCGTCTGGTTTCGTGAGATCCACCTCATAGTCGATGCCACAGGCCGAGTCGAAGTTGAAGGTGTAGTACTGGAAGCCCGCGCGCTGCTGGTCCTCCTTGTAGTTGGTATTCAGGCGCAGGGCATGATCTTCTGGCGAGGTCATCGTGTTGGTCCACATGTCGTAACTGTATTCCAGGTGCTTGCGGATTTCCTCGCCTGTCATACGGAGCACGAAGAGCAGGTTCTCGAAGCGGTAGAGCTTGAACATATCGGCCATCGTCACGTCACCGGCATTGATGGTGGTGTTGAACGACAGGGGAGCATTAAACGAGATGTCGGCCTTTGTGATCTGTAACTGCAGGTTATGGATGAGATCCGTGAAGGCGGCATTGCCGAAGAAACTCTCACGGGTATGGATGGCTGTCTCAAAACGGCCGATCTTCTCACTGACATAAGTCTTCACCTCGTCGATATCCTTTTGGAAGTGGCTCATCATCTGTTCGTCGATCTCCTCGTCCTTCACGCTGACAATCTCGCCCTTGATGTCCTTCTTTGTCAGTTTGCCGTTCTCGAAGGTCAGTTCGATCTCTGCCTCGGCGATATTCTGTACCCAACAGGAGGGGTCAATGATCAGCACCTGCTGGCCGTCATTGTTGGTGATCCACTCGTTGTGCACCTGGTGGTCGTGTCCGAAGAAGATGATGTCGAAGCCAGGCACCTCCTTGGCAACGGCCGCCGTGGCGTTCTCCTCGTAGTCGGGGGTGACGATGCCACCGTCCTTGCCGCTATGGAAGAGGCCGAAGATCAGGTCGGGACGCTCCACATCCTTCAGGTAGGCAATCCACTTCTTGGCGCAACTGGTCATCTCCTCAAACTCCATGCCTTTCCAGATGGACTTGTTCAGCCAGTTGGGGATGGCCGGGGTGAGCATGCCAATTACGGCGATCTTCACACCGTCGATATAGTGGATGGAGTAGGGCTGGATGCCCTCGTAGATGTTCTTGGGATCGGCCTTGCCGTCGCTGCCTGTCTTCACGATATTGGCGCCCAACAGCGGACAGCGCACCTCGCGGATCCACTTGTCATACACCTGATGGCCGGGCTCGATGTCGTGGTTGCCGACGGTCTCCGCGTCGTACTGCATATAGTTGATCACGCGGGCGGCAAGGTTCTCGTCCTCGGGCATCACGTAGTTCGACCAATACACACAGGGCTGTCCCTGTAGGATGTCACCGTTGTCGATGAGCAGCAGGTTCTCTTTACCGAACTTCTCGCGCTCCTTATTAATATAGGTATTCGCACGCACGAGGGTGCCCTTCAGGGGCTTCCTCTCCATGAAGTCGTAGGGGAAGAAATGGCCGTGTACGTCACTGGTCTCGATGACCTTCAGACGGACGGTCTTCGATGTCTGGCCTGTCACGGCGAGGGTGGAACATAGCATGGCTACGGCAATGATTAATGCTTTTTTCATTGGTTTCTTATTTTTCTGCAAAGTTACGAAAAAAGCTTGTAAAGAACAACGGATTTTGGAAGATTAACGCAATTCGGCCTAAAATAAAGGCAAAACAGGGAAGAACGAGGAAGCATCCTGTTCTTATTGATGTATGATTGTGCAACATGGTAAGCACCAGATCTGGCAATGCTTCGGGCAGTCCGAAATGAAACACGCCATAGAGCATCACGACCACCGACAGCATTCCTGCCACGGCAGTGATGCCAATGTCAAAGACTTTCGCTCTTTTTTTGAATCTTGTCTGTATAAGTTAAAACATGATTAACGGCTTACTCAAACATCTCTTTGACGGATTTGGCTCGAAGATCCTTGAAGCGGATGGTCTGAGGACTGTCGCTCACCATCACATTATAGGAATGAGGAACACCAGGCTCAACAAACGAATCTGCTTGTACACCAGCCTTCGACAGCTGTTCTATGAAGGCCTTATCCTCATGGACGAAAAGGTCGAGGGAACCGACGATAAGGAAAGTACTTGGGAACCCTTTGAGCTGTTCCGATGTGGCCACCGCCGGGGAGTAATAAATCATCTCGTCGGCAGGGATTTCTTGTCCATGCTTCAATAATTCCCAGCCAGTTACATTATCCTCTTTCGTCCATACAAACTCGCCCGTCATGTCGTCCTTGTAGAGGTCATCAGGCCCCCCCGTGCGATAGTCGAGCATCGGATAGATAAGTACCGCACCCTTTACAGGTACGTTGCCCTTGTCCTTGTTCCACAGTGCCATACGGGTGGTTAAGCCACCGCCAGCGCTTTCTCCCATGATGACGATCTTGTCACCGTCCACCTTCAGCTCATCAGCATGTTCATAGACATAGGCCAAACCCGCATAAGCCTCATCAAGCTCAATGTGATAAGTGTAAGTAGGATCGGTAGCCAGCGTATATTCCACAGAAAACACCGTGGCTCCGAGACTGTTTGCCATCTCGCGGAAGCCGTTGCCGTACATCGTGGCGTTGCCCATCAGGTAACCGCCTCCATGACAATAATATACAACGGGTGTCTTCTCGTCCTGACCGGCATTATCGGGACGATAGTAATGGATAGTAAGTTGCGCGCCTGGCTTGGGGCTTTCGATGGTGACTGAATCGCCTTGGTCCT
>JAFYPG010000063.1 GCA_017547605.1 Prevotella sp. | reverse complement strand
GTATGGATCGTTGCGAACACACAGGCCCGCATCGTGCCGAAGCGCCACAGGTCACGGATAAATCGGCGGTACATCCGTTCGGCGTAGGCCGTATCGGCATATTTCTTCTCCTCAGGGAAAGTGTAGTTCTTCAGCCAGGGCAGGAGTTCCAGATCCATCGCAAGGCCCTGGTTACGGTACTGCGGGGCATGCACATGCATATCGTTCATGGCGGGAATCAACAGACGATCGCCAAAGTCCGTCACCTCTGCCCCCTCGCATCCCAACGCCTTCAGATCCCCGGCGACACCTACCACGCGCCCGTCCTCCACGGCGATATAGCCGTTCTCCAGCACCTCGAAGCCCGTCCGCTCCTTGGTAAAGAGGATATGTGCCTTATATACTTTTGTCATCTTTCTCCGCTTGTCTGTTCTGACTGCAAAGATAGAAAAAAAAAGCCGAAAGTCCAAAACTTTCGGCTTATTTCTTAATATAACTTAGAAGATTACAATCCTGCGGCGGCGATATACTCGTAGATACAGGAGGCGATGCCGAAGAGGGCGATGCCAGCCGTGCAGACGGCGAGGGCCGTACGCGTGCTGCAGTCGCTCTGGAACGTGGGCAGCGGCGTGTCGGTCTTCGTGATATACATGGCCTTGACGATCAGCAGGTAGTAGTAGAGTGACACCACCGTGTTGACCAGGGCGACGAAGACCACGAAGTAGGCGGCGGCACTACCCTGTCCTGCGGCTGCCATGAACACGAAGAACTTCGAGAACATACCTGCGAACGGCGGGATACCTGCCAGAGAGAACAGCGCCAGCGTCATCAGGAACGAGAGTTTCGGATTGGTCTGGTAGAAGCCGTTATAGGCGGCCATATCCGTACGACCTCCGTTCTTCTGCTCCACGATGTTGATGACGGTGAAGACAGCCATGTTAGCCACGACATAGACAAGCACATAATAAGTCAGTGCAGCCACGCCCAACTGACAGTTGCCTACCACGGCGAGCATGATATAGCCTGCCTGTGAGATACTCGAGAAGGCCATGAAGCGCTTGAGTTCGCTCTGACGGATGGCAAAGAGGTTGGCCACCGTGATCGAGAGTACGATGACGATATAGAGCAGGTACTCCCAGTAAGCCACCAGCGGCTGGAACACCTTCATCAGGATGATGCACAGCGTGAGGGCTGCGGCTCCCTTGGAGATGACGCTCAGATAACCCGTGATTGGCGTGGGCGCACCCTGATAGGTGTCGGCCGTCCAGAAGTGGAAGGGCACGAGCGAGATCTTGAAGCCAAGACCACTGAAGAAGAACACAAGACCCATGATGGCCAGGGCGGGCGATTGCAAATCACCCGCAACAATCCCATTCAGAGCAGCGGCCACATCGTCGAAATAGAGCGTACCCGTAGCGGCATAGATGAACGAGATGCCGAAGAGCATCACACCCGAGGAGAACGTCGCCACAAGGATATACTTCGCGGCTCCCTCGGCACTCTCCTTGCGATGGCGGTCGAAGGCCACCATACAGGCCAGGGGCACGGAGGCCATCTCCAGACCGAGGAAGAACAGCAGGAAGTTACCGCTCGACATCATCACAAACATACCCAGCAACGTAGAGAGGATGAGCATATAGAACTCACCTGCCAGACGCTGGGTCTTCTCCACCCATGGCTGGGCCATCAGCACCACGATGAGCGTACCAAACGTGAGGATGGACTTCATCACATTGACGGCGGGAGAAGCAACATAGAGACCACCGAAGGCAGAAACAGGCTCGGGATGGCTATAGGCGGTGCAGAACGTACCACATAGCGAGATCGCCAGCAGTGCCACCATCAACGAGAACAGCGTCTTGCACTTCGACTCACTCTTAAACAGTACGAAGTCGGCGACAAACATGATCACCAGGGCGACCGTCAAAGCGATCTCAGGCCCCATCTGTAAGAAATCTGTATAATTCATATCTTTCGTCCTCCTTCTTTACATGACACCTATTGACTGTAAGATCGTACCGGCTGCGGGCGAGATCATATCACTGAACAGGAACGGGGCACAACCCAGACCTGCCACACAGAAGATCAGGCAGATCACGGCGACGCGCTCATCCCATGTGGCATCGGTGAGCTCGAGGTAGTGCTTGTTCTCCACCTCACCATACAGGATCTTACCGACCACACGCAGGATATAGACTGCCGTGACGACAATCGACATACAGGCGATGACCGTGGCCACCATACGGAACGACTCACTCGGATCGCCTATCAGCGGCTTCGCACCGAAGGCACCCACGAAGATGGTCATCTCAGCAATGAAGCCAGAGAAGCCAGGCAGACCGAGGTTGGCCAGACCAGCGATGACATAACCCACGGCGAGGAAAGGCATGATCTTCATCAGACCAGCCAACTCGCGGATATCACGGGTATGCGTGCGACCGTAGATCATACCGATGAGGGCAAAGAAGAGAGCCGTCATCAGACCGTGGGAGAGCATCTGGAGGATGGCACCCGTGACGGCCGTCTGACTCATCATCAGGAGGGCGAAGAGCACCAGTCCGCAGTGAGACACTGACGAGTAGGCATTGATATACTTCAGGTCAGTCTGTACACAGGCACTCAGGGCGCCATAGACCACGGAGATGGTGGTGAGGATGAGGAAGATCCAGGAGAGATCCTGGGCAGCCTCAGGCAACAGGTACATCGCCACACGGAAACAGCCATAGCCTCCGAGTTTCATCAGCACACCAGCATGGAGCATCGAGACGGCCGTAGGCGCAGAGGCATGACCGTCGGGTGACCATGTGTGGAACGGGAACAGGGCTCCCAGCACACCAAAGCCGATGAAGATGAAGGGGAAGAAGATATTCTGGATCCAGCCAGGAATGGCATGGGCAGCGGCAATCGTCGTCAACTCGAAGGTATAGGTGCCGCTGTACTGACCGTTGAAGAAGTAGATACCCAGCAGTCCGAGGATCAGCAGGGCAGAACCTCCCATCAGCATCAGTGTCAGTTTCATGGCCGAGTACTCCTTACGACCTGAGCCCCAGACACCAATCAACAGATACATCGGGATGAGGGCCACCTCGTAGAACATGAACATCGTGAAGAGGTCGGTGGAGATGAAGAAGCCGAACACACCCGTGGAGAGCAGCGTGAACCAGAGGAAATACTCCTTCGTAAGCGGCTTCAACTGCCAAGAGGCGAAGGTTCCCGTGAACACGATGATGCTCGACAGGAGCAGCATCACCACGGAGATGCCATCGACACCCACCGAGTAGGCGATGTTCAGCGGCTTGAACCAGGGCACACTATACGTGAGCAGCATCTCATCGACATTGCCGGCGCTGCGCTCCTGGATGAAATAGATCGTCAGCCATATGGAGAGGGCGAGCAGACAGGAGGCGCCTGCCACCATCACACCACGCACCTGATTGAGATTCTTGGCAAGCCATAATCCCAGTAGCATCAGGGCAGGAATTACTACGAATAATGTTAATATACTCATATCTTTAGATGCATAAAAGGATTAATGTTAATGCAACCGTACCAGTGAGGAACCACACGGCATACTGACGGACATCGCCACTCTGCCAGGGACGGATAGACTCACCTGCCTCGTTGGCACCCCATGCCAGGAAGTTGAACGTGCCATCGACGATGTGACGGTCGAACCAGGCAATAGGCGTGGAGACGCAACGGAAGATGATACGGTGGGTGACGTACTGCCAGATCTCGTCCTGATAGAAACGCTTGTAGGCGGCACGGTGCAACTTCGGGAACGTCTTATACAGACGATCGGCGATGGGCTGCGACTCACCCTTGTAGATATAAGTAGCCAGACAGATGCTCAGGATGGCAATCACCGTCGAGGTCAGCGCGATCTGTGTGTCGAAGTGGATGATGTAATCCTTGCCACTGGCAGAGACGAAACTGCCAAACGAACCTTCCCATCCGAGGAAGCCACCCAGTGTGGAGTAGATACCCACACCCACGGTGATCACACAGAGCACGATCAGGGGGATCGTCATCGAGAGCGGTGCCTCATGAGGCGTATGATGCGCATGGGCCTCCTTATTCTCCGTTCCCCAGAAGATACCGTAGTACAGACGGAACATATAGAACGCCGTCATGGCGGCAATACCCGTCATGATCCATCCCACCACAGGACTGTACTGGAAGCAGGCCGTGATGATCTCATCCTTCGAACTGAAGCCCGAGAAGAAGGGAATACCCGCAATGGCCAGACAGGAGATAAGGAAGGTGATATGGGTGACAGGCATGTACTTGCGGAGACCACCCATCAGCGCCATCTCGTTGGAGTGGACAGCGTGGATGATACAACCAGCGCCTAAGAAGAGGCAGGCCTTGAACATGGCGTGGGTGAACAGGTGGAACATACCAGCCATATAACCCAGTTGGGCGTGATCATCGTAGAGTGCCTCATGGCCTGGCATGCTGACGCCGAGGGCCACCATCATAAACGCGATCTGCGAGATAGTGGAGAAGGCCAGCACACGCTTGATGTCGCTCTGAGCACAGGCCACAGCAGCGGCATAGAAAGCGGTGAACACACCCACCCAGACCACGATGCTCAGCGTGTGGGGCGCAAAGGCCATCCACAAGGGGAACATACGGGCAATCTGGAACACACCAGCCACCACCATCGTAGCGGCGTGGATAAGTGCAGAGACAGGTGTCGGACCCTCCATGGCATCGGGCAGCCAGATGTGCAAGGGGAACATGGCAGACTTACCAGCACCACCGATGAACATCAGCGTCAAGGCCGTGGGGATGATCATGGCACCAGCCGTGATTGCCCTGCCGTAATCGGCCATGATGAACGGTGTTGTCCCCTCGCCCATGATCACCTCCGCACCATGTCCGGCGAAGTTGAAACTGAACGAATGGGTGAAATAGCCAAACATCAGGATACCGATGAGGAAGAACATATCAGCAAAGCGCGTCACGATGAAAGCCTTCTTAGAGGCGGCGATGGCGGGCTTCAACGGATAGTAGAAGCCGATGAGCAGATAGGACGATACACCCACCAACTCCCAGAACATATACATCTGGAAGATGTTGGTGGCAAGTACCAGACCCAGCATCGACATCGTGAAGAGGCTCAGGAAAGCGTAGTAGCGCTGAAAACCCTTCTCACCGTGCATATAACCGAATGAGTAGATATGGACCATCAGGGATACCGTCGAGATCACGATCAGCATGACCACTGAGATAGGATCCAACAGGATACCGAGGTCGAAATGCAGACTGCCCAATGGCAGCCATGTGAAGTTGTAGGGCACGATCGTCGGATAGATGTCGTTCACGCGATCAGCACCAAAGTACTGGAACGCGCAAAGATACGACAGGATCGTGACGATGCCCAACGAACAAGTGCCGATATATCCAGCCAACTTGTGTGACATCTTCATGCCAGCCAGTCCCAGAATGATGAACGAGAACAGCGGCAGAAGCAAGATAAATATTGAATAGCTATACTCCATAACTCTTGTCTCCTTTTATCGTTTCATATTCTGGATAGCATCAACGCTGTCACTCTTGAACTGGCGATAGACATTGATGATGATAGCGATGGCCACTGCACTTTCCGCTGCGGCAACACCGATCACGAAGAGGGTCATGAACATACCCTCGTTACCATTGGGATACAACAGACGGTTGATGGCCGCAAAGTTGATATCGACGGCATTGAGCACCAACTCAACGGAAATGAGCATGGCAATCAGGTTGCGACGGGTGACAAAGCCATAGACACCGATAAAGAACAACAGTGCACTCAGCACAAAATAACACTCAACAGGTATCATACGTCTTTCTCCTCCTTTCTTGCTACTACCAAGCCTCCGATGATACATGCCAGCAGGAATACTGAAATGAACTCGAATGGCAGTACATACTGATATTTGCCAGAACCAACGAGGGCCAGACCGATCTCCTTCATCGGCACCTCAACGTTGGCAATCTCCTGCGTATAGAAGCCTGCTTTCAGCAGAATCAGACAGACGACCACCAGTCCGGCCAGAGCAGCCAGACCACCAGCAATCATCTTACTGGACTTCACACGTTCCTCAAAACCCTGAAGGGTGCGCTTGCTCACCAACTGGATGGCGAACACATAGATCATCGTCACACCACCGGCATAGACGGAGATCTGGGCAGCACCCAAGAATGTATAGTCGAGCAGGAAATAGATGCCTGCTACACCAAAGAGCACGAACAACAGGAATGTTGCGGCTCGCATGATTCGCTTCGTTGTCACACACAAAACGGCAGAACCAAGTATGACAACTGCGAGAATGATAAACATAACCAAATTTGCCATATTGTATTACTTCGTTTTAGTGTTAAACTTACCGATCTGCCACTCAGCACCACCATCGATCAGGTTAGGCAGTGAACCACCAGCATAGACTTCCTCATTGAGGTGGAGCACCAGTTTCGAGCGGTCGAAGACAGCGTTCTCGAAATCATTCGTAAACTCGATAGCGTCGAAGTTGCAGGCGTTCGTACAGAGTTGGCAGAACATACAGTCGCCCAGGTCGTACGCATAATCGTCGAGCACCTTCTTCTTTTTGCCCGTCTCAGGATCCTCGGCCATGTGGGCAGTGATCTTGATAGTTCCGTTGGGACAGGCCTTCTCGCACAATGTGCAAGCCGTACACTTGTAGCTACCGTCCTCGTTGCGCTTGAACACCAGGCGCCCACGGTGACGCTTCGCCACATGGAGTGTGGTCTTGCGGTTCTCGGGATACTGCTCAGTCGATTTGTTGGTGAAGAAGTCCTTGAAGTATTCCTTCCAGGAGGTCTTCATGCCAATGGCCAGTGTCTTGAGCCCGTGCCCGATTTCTCCGAAATATGTTTTGTTATCTTCCATTGCTAT
>JAFYPG010000062.1 GCA_017547605.1 Prevotella sp. | reverse complement strand
CCTACCAGAACCAGATCCTGGCCCGTGCCTACATCTTTGGCGACAACCGTGTAGTTGTGGGCTACCACTGGCCTACCGACGTCGATGCCGGCCGTATTCTCGCTGCCTCACTCATTGCCAACATGCAAACCAGTGAGGAATTCCGTAACCTGATCAAACAAGGTCGGGCAGAATACAAGAATCTGAAGAAATAGTTAGACCACATATGACCAGATTTTCAATTACAGGGCGCCTGTTCCTCCCAGCCCTGTTCGGTTTGGCAATGCTCATGGCGTGCAGCAGCGGTTCCTCTACACCGGATCCGACACCGGAGCCGACGCCGGAGCCGCCCCCCGTCAATCCCGAGCCTCCCGTAACGCAGGAGGACAGTGTCTATGTCGATCTATCCAGCCATGCCGACGCCAGTTTCATCCTGCCAGCACCCCCCTCTGTCGAAGAACAAGATTTCGTAGATGACAAGATCCAGTGGCAATGGGGTCAGACGCAGCGCAACACTGCACGTGGCGAAGTGGCCATGCTTCGCATGGGCCGTACGCCCGCTCCCGTGCGCCTCATGATGGCCGGAGCCCTCGGTCTCGACGTCATCAGCAGCGAGGCCACCCCCGCCCTCGACCGTCTGCTCGTCCGGGCCTACTGGACGGGTTTCCAATCCACAGAGTACATCAAGTCGAAATATCTGCGCGAGCGCCCCTTCAAGCAGATGGGCGAGACCGCCTGGTATGCCCCCGATGCCAACGATGCCACAGGCTCCTACGCCTCGGCCACCACGGCGGCAGGATGGGCCGTCAGCCTCATCTTCGCTGAGATGTGGACTCCCAAGCAGGATCCCATCCTGCGCTTAGGTTTCCTGTTCGGTGAAGACCGCGTGATCAGCGGCTCCAACTACCAGAGCGACGTCAACGCCGGCTATCTCTGCGGCTCCATCGCCGTGGCCATGGCCCATAACAACCCCAAGTTAGAGGAAGATATCGCCGCTGCCCGCGAGGAATACAAGCGTCTCAAGAGTCTGTCCATCGATCCTCAGAACTTCGACGACCTCGACTATCCCACGGGCCTGAACATCATCAATCCCCCTGTGATGACCAGCGACTACCGTTACGAGGGCGACCTGGCGCGCTATTACTATGCCAAGAGCCTGCGCACCACCATTCAGGGCACGCAGGCCACCCAGGATGTCAACGGCTACTCCGACAATATGACGAAGATCTTCGGTGAGGTGCTGCGCATCGAGGCCTCCGAGGAGACCACCCCAGAGATCTACAAACTCGTCGAGAGCGTCCGTCCGCGCAGTGTCCATCTGATCAGAGAAGTGAAGCAGGCCTACTTCCGCAACCGTCCCTTCGTGGAGTTGGGCGAACCGACGTCGGTGCCTGATGAAGAAGACAACTACCGCTATGAGAGCAGTTTCCCCTCCGGTCATTCCAGTCTGGCCTGGGCCGATGCCTTAGTGCTGGCAGAGGCTATCCCGGAGCGTGCCCGCAACCTGTTGCACCGTGCCTACGAGTTCGGCTACAACCGTCAGATCACTGGCTACCACTGGGCCACCGACATCGATGCCGCCCGCATACTGGCCTGCGGCCTCGTTGCCCGCCTTCACGTCGATGAAGAATTCCGCAAACAGATCCAACTGGCCCGCGAGGACTACCTGAGAGTCGCTAACGGCGAATCACGATAACCATCATAGCTGCCACGGGAAAGAAGGCTGGCTTTCAGCACCATCGTCAGCATTTTGATATTAGGCACGTCCACACAATAGACGTGCTTTTCTTTTTTCGTTTGGATATTCACCGACCTTTTGCTTTTTACATCAAATTCTCCTTCATACGACATACTTCGACTTTGTTTTGTCGTCTATGTTCACAACACATATCAGGTTCTGTTTTTTGTTCTATTTATTTGATTGTTTCAATATTTATTTGTATCTTTGCAGCGGCCTAATGGCCTTTTTGTGGGTTACTCTTAGAGTTATTGAGTCCTTTCTACCAAATTGCGACAAAAGGAAGAAAAAGGAGGTTCAATAACACGCTGTATATGGTGTGGTCTGATGTTCCGTCCTTTAGGGTTGTCGCAAACCTGGTAGAAGCGGAAATCTCCCACACCTTTTTATTATATACAGGCAGCCAAATGGAAAAGAACGACAACGACATCCACCGAATCGATGACGAGATTTACCATGAACTTCTTGCAGTAGCGACCGACAATGAGGCCCTTCTTGTAGCGTCTCCCAAGTATTACCGCAGGAAGGTGATCCGTAACATGACCTCGTTGATCATGGCGGCTAAACAGGATCCGACTATCCGTCAGCACTTCTTTCTGACTGGCCGGAATCCTGACATGATGCTCGATCAGTTCCTCCGCAAAGCCGTCGCGAAGTTAGGGAAATAGTAAGAATATACCAAACTATTTCTCAAAAACCACTTAACAAATAATTCACAATATTCTTATCATTTTCTTGTTACCAAATTTTGTGGAATGGGAAAATGTTTGTATCTTTGCAATATAAAATGGAAAAGATAAGAACAAATATTCTCCTGATCTGCATGGCAGGATTGGTGCTGGGCTGTTCGGGAGGGACATACAGACAGACACTTGACAGGGCAGAACGCCAGAATACTGCCTATGACTCCATTACTGGCATCAGCGCCATCCAGATGGCCGCCGACTTTTTAAATCGTTATGGCACAGCCAACGAACAGATGCGCGCCTATTATCTATTGGGCTGTGCCTATCGCGACGCGGCAGAGGCGCCCAAGGCATTGGAGGCCTACCACGATGCCGCAGAGCATGCTGACACCACCCGTTCTGATTGTGATTACGATTTGCTGATGCGTCTCCATGCCCAGACGGCAGAATTGTTCTACCAACAACTGTTGCCTTACGAGATGATAGCGGAACTCGACGCCCAGTACCACTATGCCCTGCGGGCTGGCAACGATAAGGCCGCCGTGAATGCCATCGAACGGCGTGCCAATGCCTACTACCTGCTCGACAAGCCCGACTCCATCATCCCCATCCGGATGAGAGCCTCTGCAATGTACGAAAGTCTTGGACTTACCGAGGAGGCAGCCTTGGCACTGGGACCTGTTATCGACCTGCTGACCGACCGTGGCGATACGGCCGAGGCACGCCGTTGCATCGCCCGCTACGAATCATCTACCAATGCCTTCGCCCATGGTGAGCCGATTCCTCGCAAGGCCATCCACTACTTCTCAAAGGGTAAATACTATCTGGCTATTGGCAAGACCGACTCCGCCCAGACCCTATTCCGACGATTGCTCCTGCCAGAGCGCACTGACGGGCAGAAAGAGGCTGGCTACCACGGACTGTACCTGCTCTACCGGCAAGTCGGCCAGAAAGATTCCATGGCAAAATACGCCGACCTTTGCTACCAACAGAACATCCATCACCTTGCCACAACAAACTCCGACAACCTACGCAACATGCAGTCGCTCTATAACTATAGTCGTTCGCAGCAGTTGGCGCAACAACTGACCGCTAAGGCCCACCATCAGGCAATGACCCTCTATGTCGTCGCCGCCCTGACCGTCGTTCTCACCCTGATCATTGTTATCCTCTGGCAGTATTACCGCAAGAAGCGGCAGACATTGCTGGCGCAGTACGGGCAGGAGCAGGCTAACTTGCAGAAGACCCTGAATGAGTTGAATAAGCTGAGGGAGGTCGTGGAGATGAAGGATTCCAGGATCGATGAACTGGTAGAGGAAAAGGAGTCAGACGTGCGAACTCACCAAGAACAGATCCGACAACTGGAAGAGAAACTAAAGATCAGACGGAGCATGGATATAGACGAACAGTTGATGTCAAGCTCTGTCTATCGGCATTTCAAAGATGCTGCTTTAAATCCCAAGGTACGGATCAGCAAAAGGGATTGGCAAGATCTCCAGAACCTGATAGACGAGGTGATCCCTGGTTTCTATGCCAGAATGAACGGCCAAAAGCAGAGTCTGACCTTGTCTGATTATCAAATATGTATGCTTGTACGCCTCTTCTTTCCCCCAAAAGAAATTTCCAACCTGACGGAAAATTCCCCTTCGTGTATCTCCATGAAGCGCGCCCGACTTCTACAAAGGATATTCAACATCGATGGCTCACCAGACACCTTTGACAAATTGGTTCGACAAATCGCCTAATTTTCAGCGCATTACAAGAATCTTTAAAAATTTTCGTGAAACTCACAGGGAACGGTTTTTTGTAAGTTAAACTGTTTTATATATTATTGATTTACAAGTTATTACTAAATCCTGTTATTTAGAGAAAGCCCTTTTGTGGAGCCAAAATACAACCATTTCTACTTAACTGTTTGAAACATTGGCAGTTGCACACATCTGTGAATTATTTGTTAATTCGTAGTCGTTTAAAAACTTGTTTTGTTTCCACAAATTATCTACCTTCGCTGACGTTTTTCAAAATATAATAGAATTATGAAAAGGTTATTTGTTTCTTTAATGGTATGGTGCGGCATGACCGCACTTGCCATGGCTGGTCAGATTCATCTGACAGCAGGTATTATTGATCCAGGGGCAACAGGAAATGATGCTCCACGTGGTCCTGTTTATGTACCTTCCGCTGAGATCGAGGGCAATGTGTTTACTGTGAGTAAACATCCTGACTATGTACTTCAACTAGTGGATGCTGGTGGTGAGGAAACTATCTATTATGAGACGGTTCTTCCTGCAGGTGTCAAGTCAATTGTGCTGCCCACTACCTTGTCTGGCGATTATGAGGTCCGTTTGATCTGGGGTAACTGGTATTTCTTTGGTAATATCAGTCTATAATGAAAGTGCCGCCTAATTAAGCGGCACTTACATTATCAATCTAGTACTGAAAAGCAGGACAGAGAGTATCAATAAAGGATCAGACCTTGGCTCTCTGTCCATTTTCAGGCAATTCGTTAAAATGAAAGAATAAACTTTCATAAAGAAGCGATTCATCGAAATATGCAAACGTTTGCATTTGCAACTTGCACATTTTCAGGCCGATTGGAAACCACCAATCGGCCTTTTTGCGTATCTTTGCACCAGAAATCCAATCATCAGACAGTTAAGCGTATGAAAAGAATCTGCACATCAATCCTCTTCCTCGCCGTAACACTCATCACAATGGCACAGGGATGGCCCAACGACTATAAAGGCGTGATGTTACAAGGATTCTACTGGGACTCGTTCGACGACACCCAGTGGACGTCATTGACAAAACAGGCCATTGACCTCTCCAGTAGCTTTGACCTGATATGGATTCCGCAGAGTGGTAACTGCGGCAGCACCTCCATGGGATACGACGACCTGTGGTGGTTTAACGACTATAACAGTTCGTTCGGCAGTGAGGCCCAGTTGCGCACGATGATCACGACCTTCAATACCTTCGGTCTCGGCACCATCGCCGACGTGGTGATCAACCACCGCAAGAACCTATCTAACTGGGTGGATTTCCCCGAGGAGAAATATAACGGAGTGACCTACCAGATGCGCTCGACGGACATCGTGGCCAACGATGACGGCGGGGCCACGAAGAAATGGGCCACAGAGAACGGCTACAGCCTCAGCACCAACAACGACTCGGGAGAGGGATGGGACGGCATGCGCGACCTCGACCATAAGAGCGAGAACGTGCAGACCATCGTGAAGGCCTATCTCGACTTCCTGCTCAACGACCTCGGCTACGTGGGATTCCGCTATGACATGGTGAAAGGCTACGGTGCCAGTTATACGAAATTGTATAACCAGAGCGCCAAACCGCAATTCTCCGTCGGCGAGTGCTGGGACAGTTCGAACACCATCAAGAACTGGATCAACGGTACGGGTAAGGAGAGTGCCGCCTTCGACTTCCAGTTCCGCTACACCATCCGCAACGCCATCAACAAGGGCGACTGGACCTACTTAGGCAAGCAGAACGAGGGCAACTGGCCCCTCGTGAGCAGCGACTTCGAGGGCGGCAGTTATCGCCAGTGGGCCGTGACCTTCGTAGAGAACCATGACACGGAGAAGCGCTCGAACGCCGCACAGGATCCCATCAAAAAGGACACACTGGCTGCCAACGCCTACCTGCTGGCCATGCCAGGCACGCCCTGCATCTTCCTGAAGCACTGGCAGGCCTACAAGCCCGAGATCAAAGCCATGATCGAGGCCCGCAGACTGGCTGAAATCAGAAACACATCAACTTATCAAAATATAGAGAGCCAGAAGAAGTTCTACGCCAACACGGTGGATGACAAACTGCTGGTGGTCGTGGGTGACGAACAGCAGGTGACACCCGACGCCGCCCAGTGGACGAAGGTGCTGGCAGGCCATCACTACGCCTACTATCTGGCTAACACATTAGAGACGGCCTGGGCCGACAAGGGATCGGGCGACTTCTCGGAGCCCTTCGACGTGACGCTCACCGCCGTTTCGGCCAACCCCGACGCCAAACTGTACTACGGACTCACAAGTGGCACCACGGGTGAAATCTACGAGGAAGGGGAGGTTGCCAGCGGCACCACCATCAGGATCGACACCAAAGACGAAGTGGCACTCACCGTCTGCCTACTCATCAACGGCGATATGAGAGGCGTCATCTCACGTGTCTTCACCTACCGCGAGCCGGAACCTGAACCCGTGATCGTGATACCCGACTTCTGTCAGGTCAACGACGGAGAGGTATGCGCCTTCTTCGAGGCTCCTGAGGCATGGACGAACACCATCCACTGCTGGGCATGGGCTGACTCGCCTGCCGAGAACTTCACTTCCAAGACGGGGACATGGCCCGGCGTGGCATGCGTCGAACTGGGTACGGCACAGAACGGCAATAAGGTATGGAAATGGTCGTGGGACGGCACGAAGCAGAATAACACGTCGCTCACACAGCCACAGAAGATCATCTTCAACAACAACGCTTCGCCGCAGACGGATGACCTGATCTTCGAGAATGGCGGCTACTACCTGAAGACGGGTCTGTTCGGCGTGGTGCCCACCGCCATCCGCGACATCAGAACCACGGAGGAAGGCATCGTGAAGGTGTATAGCCTCGACGGGCGCCTGCTGCGCACCGCCAAGGACAGCCGCGAGGCGACGAGCGGACTGCCGAAGGGCATCTACATCGTCAACAACAGAAAATTCGTTCTTAAATAATTATAGTTAGTAATTGGTAGGAAAGGCAGCATCCTGAAATGGAGGGCTGCCTTTTCTTATTTCAGGAGCGAGCGCAGCGCAAACCAGCCGTGGAGCAGGAAGGTCTGGATGCGGCCGTAGTGGCGCTCCATGACATGATAGCGCTCCCAGAGCGACTCACGGTGGTGGAGCGTCGTCTGACCCTCCTCGGTATAGTTGACCACCACCATGTGGAGGTTCTGCAGCGGGACATGCTCCTTGGCCGCCGCCTTCATCACACGGATGCACCAATCGACATCGGCGGAATAGCGGTACTGCAGGTCGTAAGGGGTGGCGATGGCGAAGTCGGTACGGGCATAGAAAGCCTGGTGACAGACGAGCATACCCTGACGGAAAGACTTCCACGTGAGATGCTCAGGGGGAGAGAGGCGACGGTGGCGGAGGAAACGGCCATTGCCATCGACGATGTCGGTATCGCCGTAGAGGACGGCGGGGGCACATTGGGGGGCACTTGGGGCACATTGGGGACAGTCCCCCTGTGCCCCTGAGGGTGCACAGGGAAGACAGTCCCCGATGTGCCCCACGAGGCGGGAGACGGTGTCGGGGGCGGGCAGGAAATCGCCGGCATTCAGAAAACAGACATAGTCGCCATCGAGAGAGCGAAGGCCTTCGTTCATCAAGCCGTCGAGAGAGCGAAGACCTTCATTCATCAAGCCGTCGAGGGCGCGAAGGCCTTTGTTCATCGCGTCGTAGATGCCCTTGTCGGGCTCGGAGGTCACATGTATGCGATGACCGTTCTGGGCGGCATTCGAGCGCTCGATATAGTCGTTGACGATCGCCAGCGTGCCGTCTGTCGAGGCTCCGTCGATGATCAGGTGGACGATGTCGGGATAGTCCTGGCTGAGCACACTGTCGAGCGTGCGCTGCAACACCGGGGCGGCATTATAGGTGATGGTGACGTAAGTGATCCTGATGCTCATAGACGCTCCTTGACCAGTTGTTGATACAGGTGGATGTATTTGTTGGCCACCACACTCTCGGCATACTTCCTGATCACCCGTTTCTTCAGGTCCTGAGGCTGCAGACGGGCATGGAAGGCCCAGTCGATGCCGTCGGCCAGACTATCCGCAGAGAGATAGTCGGCCAGATAGCCGTTGACCTGATGCTCGATGATATCCGCCTGTCCGCTGTTTCCGAAGGCCACGGGCGTACAACCACAGAGTTGCGCCTCGATGATGGTCTGGCCGAAGGTCTCGTAGAGCGATGACGACACGACGACATCGGCCGCGGAATAGAGTTGTGACAACAGGACATGATCGTTGACATAGCCCATATATGATGTTGGCACGGGCATGTTGGCGAGGACACGCTCGTCTCTGATACCACCGAAGAGCACCAGACGGATGTCCTCACGACGGTAGCGCCCGTCGCTGATCAGTTTGTTGAGGGCTGACGTCAGATAGTCGAGGCCCTTGATATCATCATCCACACGCGCCGCACCGAAGACGATATAGTAGCGCTCGCTGCCCAGGGCCAGCATGCTACGGGCATCCTGACGGTCGGTCATCGAGAACTGGGAGGTGGAGATGGCATTGGGGATGACGGTCACGGACTGGTTGCCTATCAGTGCACTTTTCCTGGCCCTGTCGGCCAACCACTGACTGACAGCCACGAAATGGATGTCGGCCCCTGCCAACAGTCTTTGTTTCTTACGGAAGACGCGGTTGGAAAGGTCGTGCCTGGCGGGAAAGCGCAGGAACGGACAATGGTGGCACTCCGTCTGGTACTGTTCACAGGTATAGGCATGATGACAGATGGCCGTCGCCTCCCACATGTCGTGCATCGTCCACACGACGGGTTTCCCGCTCTGCAGGATCTTGCGGAGAGAGCGCAGTGAGAGAAAGCCCTGGTTGATCCAGTGCAGATGGATGATGTCGGCCTCCTTGAACTCCGGCAGACGGGTGATGTCGGTACCCGTATTGGCGATCGACACCTTGAAGAGGTTCTTGCGGCTGAAGAGGTTGTTAAGCCAGATGACCAACCGTTCGGCCAGGAAATGCCACTCCTCGAGCATGTGTCTGCCCAGAGCGACGACCGCGGGCGACTCCGTCTCCTTGTCGCGCACGAGCATCTTCGCCTTGACACCGTTGTTGTTCAGCGCCACCATCAGGCGTTGGGCAGCGACTGCCGCCCCACCCGTTCGTTCACTCGTATTAACTATCAGTACTCTCATTTTGATGTTACAAAGGTACATCAAGTTTTGTTAAAAACCAAGCAAAAAGTATAAATATTTGGTGTTTACGCACACAAACGGTTGATTTACATCAAGAATAATGGTTAATTATACACTTAATACATCGCTTTTCTTGTGGGAATGAAAAAATCGTCGTACCTTTGCATCGTCAAAAGGTTAATAGATTGTTTTAGGTTAGTAGTAATATTTATAGTTTTAGGTTTTTAGTTATTGGTAAGAGAAAGTTTTCAACTGTAGGATAACAGGAGGTCGCTGCGAAGCTCCCTTTTAAACTTTCAAATTTTTAGCCGACAGGCTGAAAATTTCTTTTAGAGAAAAGGATTTTTAGTTAAACATAGGCTTTTTTCGATGCCGCTGCCCGAGAGGGTGGCGGCATTATTCTTTTAATAAGGTTCGTAAGAACAGTGGGATTACTTCTCGATGAGTACGACGGCATAGGCGGAGATACCCTCCTCGCGACCCGTGAAACCCAGTTTCTCCGTGGTCGTGGCCTTGATGGAGATATCATCGACATCGCAGCCGATGATCTGAGCCATGCACTCCTTCATCTGGGGGATATGGGGGTTCATCTTCGGACGTTCGGCACAGATGGTGGCATCGATATTCACCAGATGATAACCCTTGGTGGCTATCAGGGCTATGGTCTCCTTCAGGATCACCTTACTGTCCATGCCGTCGGTAAATTCTGCGGTATCGGGGAAGTGGTAGCCGATGTCGCGCATATTCGCAGCGCCCAACAGGGCATCACAGACGGCGTGCAACAGCACGTCGGCATCGCTATGGCCCTGCAGGCCCTTACTGTGATCGATCTTAATGCCGCCCATCCACAGGTCGCGGCCCTCTACCAACTGATGGACATCATAGCCCATTCCTACTCGTATCTTCATATTTTTATTTTCGTATGTTCCACATTCTCAATTTTTAGGGGTTAGGGGTTAGAGGTTAGGGGTTAGAGATTACCTCTTCCGCTTCCTTTTTCCCAGAATAATTACAGGGGTTACTGACTATTCTCTCGTTCAGCCATTCCGCCTCCAGTCATTTCTCTAACCACTAACCCCTAACCACTAACCACTATCTCTCACCTCTTAAACAAGTCCTTGATGCCGTCCATGTCGAAAGCGAGGGTAAAGCGCAGTGTCTGGTCGAGCGGATTGCTGCGAGCCGTAGAGATGACATAACCCACATCAAGTGAGAAGACACTCATGCGGAAACCGCCACCCACGGTGAAGTATTTCATATTACCCTTTGACTCTGCCTGATGGTGGTAGCCAGCGCGGATGGAGAACTG
>JAFYPG010000061.1 GCA_017547605.1 Prevotella sp. | reverse complement strand
CGGAGGATATCCCCAGCAACGAGATCGAGAACTGGGCAAAGATCCAAAGTGACCGTTTCCAGAAGATGGTGATCCGTGGTTTCCATACGGAACTGGAGGCTGTCTATGAGGAGTATAACATCTACCTGACCGACGATGGCGACAAGGTGTGGAAGGCCTTGGGCGAGAAACTCACGCCGACGCACCCATACGGTACCCAGACCACTATCGGTACGCAGGAACACCTGAAGAACCCCTCGATCACGAACATCAAGAATTACTTCAATAAGTGGTACGTGCCCAACAATGTGGCTATCTGTATGGCTGGTGACTTCGATATGGACAAGACCATCGCCATCATAGACAAATACTTCGGCGGTTGGAAGCCAGGTGCTGATGTCACACAACCCGTGTTCCCAGTGCAGAAGCCTCTGACGGCCCCTGTGGATACTGCCGTTATCGGTCAGCAGGCGGAGCAGGTATGGGTAGGCTGGCTCGCCAATAAAGCCTCCGACCTGCAGTGCGACACGCTCGATGTGATTGGTTATATGCTAAACAATGGCAAGGCAGGAATCTTTGACCTGAACCTGAACCAGACCATGAAGGTGCAGGGTGCTGGCGCAGGACTTCAGGATCAGCAGGACTACTCTGCATTTATCTTGATGGGACAGCCGATGCCAAACCAATCGTTGCAGGAGGTTCGTACCCTGATGCTGGATGAGATTGGAAACCTGAAGAAGGGCAACTTCTCTGATGACCTGCTCCCCTCCGTCATCAACAACATGAAACTTAACTACCAGCAAGCATTGGAGAATAACCGTTGGCGTACGAGTCAGTTTATGGACGCCTTCATCAATGGGAAATCGTGGGAGCATCAGATAGGAAAACTGGATCGTATCTCTAAGATGACGAAACAGCAAATCGTTGATTTTGCTAATCGTTTCTTCACGGATGGTTATGCTACTATTTATAAGAAAATGGGCGTGGATTCCACACAGAAGAAGATTGACAAACCTGCCATCACACCTATTCAGGCTAATCGCGATCAGATGAGTGACTTCGTAAAGGAGATTCAGGAGTCGCAGGTGGAGCCCATCCTTCCGAAGTTCGTGGATTTCAGTAAGGATCTTTATATTGGAGAAACTAAGGATAAGTTGCCGCTTTACTACAAGCAGAACACCCAGAACGATCTTTTCAACCTCGTGTTCCGCTATGAGTTCGGACAGCAGGACGACAATCGTTACGACATTGCTGCTGACTATCTCGACTATGTGGGTACCGATAAACTGACGGCTGCTGAGGTGAAGCAGAAGTTCTATAAGTTGGCTTGTAATTACGCAGTCAACGTAAATGCCGATAACATCAATATCTCGCTGAGCGGACTCCAGTCACAGATGCCTGAGGCTCTGGCCTTGCTCGAAGACGTCGTAAGAAACGCCAAGGCTGATCAGGAGTCGTACAACCAGTATGTGGATCTGATCCTGAAGTCGCGTGAAGATGCTAAGACAGACCAGCGTACTAACTTCTCATACCTTATCAACTATGCCATCTATGGTGAGCATAACTCCTTGCGTGACAACATGAGTGAGCAGCAACTCAAAGAGGCCAATCCCCAGCAATTGCTCTCATTGATAGCAGGCTTGCCCAACATGAAGCACTCTGTGCTCTATTATGGCAAGTTGACTCCTGAAGAACTTTCTGAAACGCTTGGTGCTATTCATCAGACGGCTCAGGCACTCGCTGATGTTCCACAGGGCAAGCCTTATGCGCGTCAAGAGGCAACAGCCAATGAGATATTGATTGCACCTTATGACGCCAAGAACATCTATCTGATGATGTATCATAACGAGATGCGTGACTGGCATCCCGAGCAGGAGGCTGTGGTTGATCTCTTTAACGAGTATTATGGTGGTGGCATGAACGGCATCGTGTTCCAGGAGATGCGTGAGGCCCGAGGTTTGGCTTACAGTGCTTCAGCCCATTATGTGACCCCCAGTAAGAAAGACGAGAAGGATTATTACCAGACCTTTATCATCACGCAGAACGATAAGATGATGGATGCTGTAAACCAGTTCCATATCATCCTCAACGAGATGCCTGCCAGTGAGACGGCCTTCCAGATTGCTAAAGATGCTGTGACCAAGCAGATCGCCAGCAGGCGCGTCACTAAGACAGGAGTCCTCAATGCCTACCTGTCTGCTAAGCGTCTGGGTATCGACTACGATATGATGGAGAAAGTGTATAACGTTCTTCCCAGCGTCAGTCTGCAGGATATCGTTAACTTCGAGAAGGAACAGATGTCCAACAAGGCATGTCGCTACATCATCCTCGGTGATGAGAAGGAACTTGATATGGAGGCGCTGGAGAAAATCGGTCCTGTGAAGCGTCTGACAACGGAAGAGATTTTCGGATATTAATCGATAACTAACAAATAAATACGTTTATGGCTAAGACAGTAGAATTTAAGTACGCCCCGATGTTTCAGGTGGGCGAGGACAAGACGGAGTACCGCTTGTTGAGTAAGGAAGGCGTAACGACCGCCGAGTTTGAAGGAAAGACGATTGTGAAGGTCTCGAAGGAGGCACTCACACTACTGGCCCAGCAGGCTTTCCACGATGTGGAGTTTATGCTGCGTCGCGAACATAACGAACAGGTGGCTAAGATCCTCACCGATCCTGAGGCTAGTGAGAATGATAAGTATGTAGCCTTGCAGTTCCTGCGTAATGCCGAGGTGGCTGCCAAGGGTATCCTGCCGTTCTGTCAGGACACGGGTACGGCCATTATCCACGGTGAGAAGGGGCAGCAGATCTGGACGGGCTTCGAGGATGAAGAGGCTCTCTCGTTGGGTGTGTTCAATACGTTTACGCAGGACAACCTGCGCTACTCGCAGAACGCTCCTCTGAATATGTATGACGAGGTGAATACCCGTTGTAACCTCCCTGCACAGATTGACATCGAGGCCACAGAGGGCGCTGAGTATAAGTTCGTGATGGTGGCAAAGGGTGGTGGCTCGGCCAACAAGACCTACTTCTATCCCATGACCAAGGCTACCATCCAGAACGAGGGTACACTGATCCCCTTCCTGGTAGAGAAGATGAAGAGCTTAGGTACGGCTGCTTGTCCTCCTTATCATATTGCCTTCGTGATTGGTGGTACATCTGCAGAAAAGAACCTGCTGACCGTGAAGTTGGCAAGTATCAAGTTCTACGATGGTCTGCCCACCACAGGTGATGAGACAGGACGTGCTTTCCGTGATATCGACCTCGAGCAGAAACTGATTAAGGAGGCTCAGAAGATCGGTCTCGGCGCCCAGTTCGGTGGTAAGTATCTGGCTCATGATATCCGTGTCGTTCGTCTGCCACGTCATGGTGCTTCTTGTCCGATTGGTATGGGTGTTTCTTGCTCTGCCGACCGTAACATCAAGGCCAAGATCAATGCCGACGGTATCTGGTTGGAGAAGATGGATGCTAATCCCATAGAACTGATTCCTGAGGAGTTGCGCAAGCCTGGTGAGGGTGGCAAGGGCATCGAGATCGACCTCAACGAGGGTATTGATGCCGTTCGCAAGGAACTTTCCAAGTATCCTGTCAGCACCCGTGTCAACCTGAAGGGTACGATCATCGTGGCTCGCGATATCGCTCACGCCAAACTGAAGGCTCGTCTGGATGCTGGTGAGGGTATGCCTGACTACTTCAAGAAATATCCCGTGCTCTATGCCGGACCAGCTAAGACGCCAGAAGGCTATCCTTGTGGATCGATGGGTCCGACCACGGCTAACCGTATGGATCCCTACGTGGATGAATTCCAGTCTGTAGGTGCTTCACTCGTGATGATTGCCAAGGGTAATCGTAGTGATGTGGTGACTGAGGCTTGTAAGAAGCATGGTGGCTTCTATCTGGGTACCATCGGTGGTGTGGCTGCTGTACTCTCCCAGAGCAGCATCAAGAGCATCGAGTGCGTAGAGTATCCTGAGTTGGGTATGGAGGCTGTGTGGAAGATTGATGTAGAAGATTTCCCCGCATTTATCCTTGTTGATGATAAGGGTAATGACTTCTTCAAAACCCTGAAACCTTGGTGTCCTGCAGCAAAATGAAAAGATTTCTGACGATAGGCTTGTTTGTGACGCTGGCAGTTTTATCTGCCAGCGCACAACAGCGACGTCTCTGTGATAGGGAATATAATAGGGCTCTCACACGTGGGACTAAGGTTACTGAATCCTCTGTTTCTACCTTGGAGGGTGAGGTACGTGTGCCTGTGGTCTTCGCTGCCTTTCAGGATGTGCCTTTCGCAACATCTGGAATTGTGGAGAAGTGGGATGATATGCTCAACAAATCTGGTTTCTCTGAGAATGGTGCTGCAGGTTCCGTTGCTGACTATTTCAAGATTCAGAGTGGTGGGAAGTTCAAGATCCATTTCGATGTCTTCGGTCCTGTTACTTTGCCAGATTCCATGAAATACTACGGGGCGAATGTGTGGGGCGACGACGTCAATCCTGAGGAAATGATCCATGATGCCTGTCTGGCAACTGATGCTGATTTCTCTCCCTACGATTGGGACGGCAATGGTGTCATTGATGTGGTGATGGTGGTCTTTGCTGGCTATGGTGAGAACCGTGGTGGTTCGAGTGATGCCATCTGGCCCCATAAGTTTAATATCTTTGACGACATGGAAGTAGGAGACCTTACTCTTTGTTCCTATGCCTGTGTGAGTGAACTCGACGGACGGGGCGAGATGGATGGTTATGGTACCTTCTGTCATGAGTTCTCACACTGTCTCGGACTGCCTGACCTCTATCCTGATGACAAAACGATATTCTCTTATTTTGACGAGTGGGATCTGATGGATGGTGGCAACTATGCCAACAATGGGTGGTCGCCTCCCCATTACTCTGCCTTCGAACGTCATATCTGCGGTTGGTTCGACTATACGGAACTGGATGCGGAGACAACGATCACGGATATGCCCTCTTGGGACGATGAGCCTCTGGCCTATATCGTTCGTAACGATGCCGACAAGGAGCAATATTATATTCTTGAGAATCGTCAGCAGCGTGGCTTTGATGCCTATGTCCCAGGTAATGGTCTGCTCATCACACGGGTGAACCACTTCGACGGAACGCTCTTCCCCAATGATTATACAATCGAGCCGCAGGTGACGCTTGTTACTGCCGACAACAGAACCTATCGTGAGTCCGAGGCGTTCTTTGGAACAGATGACCAGAGCAAATACACGGCAGATGGTCATAACCGTTATCTCAGTCTAGCCGCCTATCCCTATGTCGATGATGAGACGGTCAATAATCATCTGACGGAGACCTCTGTCCCTGCGATGGCTTTCAACAAACCCATTACGAATATCACTATGAATGACGATGGTCACATCTCCTTCGACTTCCTGAAGGGAGAGACGGCTATTCGTAGTGTCCTGCGCGATGAGATTACAGATATATGGTATGACCTCCAAGGACGACGTCTTGACAGAAGACCCTCGCGAAAAGGAGTCTATATCTATCAAGGAAAAAAGGTAGCTCTATGATGAGCTACCTTTTTTATTTAATTCCTGAATACCAACCCGTCTCCGAACTCGTCGATGATAATGGGTTTTGAGCGATCCACCTCATCAGCGAGGAGTTTCTTCGACAGGTCGTTCAATACGAACTGTTGGATGGCACGCTTCACAGGACGTGCACCGAAGTCCGGGTCATACCCCTCGTTGGCGAGGTAGACAATGGCCTGAGGTGTGCACTCCAGTTTGATGCCCTGCGGCTCCAGCATATCCGTTACCTTCTTCATCTGTAGACGTACTACGTCGGCAATCTGCTCCTTCGTCAGCGGCGTGAAGGTGATGATCTCGTCGATACGGTTCAGAAACTCAGGACGCATCGTGGCCCTTAGTTGCTCGCGTGTCGCGTTCGAGGTCATGATGATGATCGTATTCTTGAAATTGGCCGTACGTCCCTTGTTGTCCGTCAGTCGGCCGTCGTCCAACACCTGCAACAGGATATTGAACACATCAGGATGAGCCTTCTCGATTTCGTCGAAGAGCACCACACTATATGGCTTGCGTCTGACTGCCTCTGTGAGTTGTCCACCCTCGTCGTAGCCTACGTATCCCGGAGGCGCACCAATCAGTCGTGAGACGCTGTATTTTTCCTGATACTCACTCATATCGATACGTGTCATCATCGTCTCGTCGTTAAACAGATAATCTGCCAGTGTTTTGGCGAGTTCCGTCTTACCCACACCCGTCGTACCTAAGAAGATAAACGAGGCGATAGGTCGCTTGGGATCCTGAAGACCAGCACGCGAGCGACGCACGGCATCCGAGACGGCCGTGATGGCCTCGTCCTGTCCGATCACGCGTTTATGCAGTTCCTCCTCCAGATGGAGCAGTTTTTCGCGCTCGCTCTGCATCATACGCGTTACGGGGATACCCGTCCAACGCGATACCACCTCTGCAATATCGTCTGCAGTGACCTCCTCGCGTACCAGTGAGTTACCGTTCTGGGCATTGGCCAGTTGCGCCTGGATGCTCTTGATATCATCCTCCAGCGCCTTCAGTTTCGAGTAGCGTATCTCTGCCACCTTCCCATAGTCGCCCTCACGCTCAGCGCGCTCGGCCTCGTACTTCAGGTTCTCAATCTCCTGCTTGTCCTGCTGGATCTTGTTCACCAGCTGGCGCTCGCCTTCCCACTTGGCACGGAACTGTGTTTCTTGCTCTTTCAACTCCGCAATATCCTTATCCAATTGGGCAATCTTCGGCTCATCACCTTCGCGCTTGATGGCCTCGCGCTCGATCTCGAGTTGTGCCAATTTACGCGTAATCTCGTCGAGTTCCTCGGGTACGGAGTCGCGCTCCATCCTCAGTTTGGCTGCGGCCTCATCCATCAGGTCGATGGCCTTGTCAGGCAGGAAGCGCTCAGAGATATAACGCTCAGAGAGTTGTACGGCGGCGATACAGGCGTCATCCTGGATCCTCACCTTATGGTGGTTCTCGTAACGCTCCTTCAGACCACGCAGGATCGAGATAGCCGACAGTTCGTCT
>JAFYPG010000060.1 GCA_017547605.1 Prevotella sp. | reverse complement strand
GTCGAAGGCACCCGATATTATTCCTGCTGCTTTTTTCCATCATTTCCCTGATAAGTTCGGTCCCAAGGCCGTGGAAGAGCATATCGCCTTCTTCCATGAGACGGGTAATGATATCCTGAAAGTGCAATATGAGACGCTGCCTCCTCAATGGGAAATCAAAACGGCCAAGGATTTTGATAAGGTAACAGAGTTGTCTGCTGAATACTTTGAACCACAACTGGAAGTGATAGAAGCGTTGGCAAAGCAGTTGAAAGACTCTGCACTGATCATTCCCACCGTTTATTCTCCTCTGCTCATTTTGCATCAGGCAGCCGGAGATGAGGTCGATGAGGTGATCAAGAAGTATCCTGCTGCTGCCGAGCCTGCGTTTGAGAAACTGGCCAAGAGCATTGCAACCTATATTCGTGCTGCCCGTCAACGTGGTGCCGATGGCTTCTATGTCTCATCACATGGCGGTAATATCGAGTTTTTCGGACAGGACTCTGAGGTATGGACCAAGTATCTTCGTAAGTGGGATAAATATATTTCAGAAGTGGCTGATTCTGTTGCACCGCTCAATATCCTGCATATTTGTGGTGGTGAATATGAGAATCTCGACGCATGGGCAGATTATCCTGGTACTATCATTAACCTGCCTGAGTTTGATGTTGAGAAGTTACGCCACGCCCAAGAGGTGTTCAAGCGTCCTATCCTCGGTGGATTAGACCATCACGGCGTCCTTATTAACGGAAGTCTTGATGAGGTCTATGCCCAGGTGGATAAGGTTCTCGCGGAAGGACCTACAAACATCATCCTTGGAGCCAATTGCACAGTCCCTGACTCTACCGCCAGTGATCGGCTGCATGCCATCGTTGACTATGTCCACAATTGGCGTCAGACACATAAATAAAGAAGTATGAATAGGAGAGAGTTCTTTGTGAAGTCTGCTAAGGCAATCATACCCATTACTGGGGCTGCACTTCTCATCGCTAATCCCGCTATAGCTAAAGTGTTAGAGCAAGCAGGTGACGGGAGTGAGCTCCCGCAAGGAACTCCACCCTATTCTTTCAACGGCTTCAATGAACGCGTCCAGGCCTATATTGTGGCCCGCTACTATGTCAGACTATCGATATCTTTTGGCCATCAGGGTCGCGAAACGTTCCAGTTGGCTACACGCATCTATGCAGAACAACGTGGACATCGCATGGCTCAGCGGGCTTTGGCCGATGGTCAGGAACTGACAGTCGCCACCTATCACCGATATGGAGAATGGGTGCCCACAGAGGAGAGCAAACAACGTGGAGAATCTCTTGATCAGGAGGTCTTATGGGATAGACCGTATTATGCTTTTAAGGTGAAGCGCTGTCCATGGGCCATTCAATTTAGGGAAATGGGACTGCCTGAAGCAGGACTGGCTTACTGCAAAGATTTGGATGCATCCATATATAGGGGATTTAACCCTGCCATTAAATATGAGACGCGCCAGACGCTACACGATCATGATTGTTGTATCCAATGTGCCCCTGGGACAAGAATGACATCACAAGAACTGTCATATCCGAAGAAAAAATCAGGCCTGCGATCATTTGAGTATCATTGTGCTCATAGCTATTGGACTTTCCGTCAGGTGCTGATATCTGTTTTGGGCAATAAAGGCAAGACGCTATCAGAAGAGGTCTTGGAAGATGTCCGGCGAGATCTGGGGCAAACATTTGCAAAGGCCCTGCAAAAGTATAAAGATACGGATTTTAATGTGGCTTAATAAGAAAGAAAATGAAGAAGATTATAGGATTATTATTGTTGGCAGGATTAACATTCAGCAATAGTGCAATAGCAAAGAAAGACAAGAAAAGTAATGCCAAGGCAAAGGTGGCATTGGATTATCTCAACAACAGTTTTTCCACGTACGATAAACTCCAGAAAACCATTTGGGCCAATCCGGAGTTAGGCTTTCTGGAGACCAACAGCAGTGGACTTCTGAAACAGCATCTGCGTGAAAATGGCTTTACCATAGAAGAAGGTGTTGCTGGGATGCCAACAGCATTTGTTGCAACCTATGGAAGTGGAAAGCCCGTCATAGGACTCTTGGCAGAATTCGATGCTCTGCCTGGGTTGTCACAAGATACGGTACCCTTTCGTAAGCCACTCAAGGAAAACGGAGTAGGACATGGCTGCGGTCATAACACCTTTGGTGTTGCCTCTTCAGCCGCTGCGGTCTCACTGAGCAAATGGCTGGCAGCCAACAAACAAAGCGGCACGATTAAGGTCTATGGCTCTCCTGCTGAGGAAGGCGGAGCAGGCAAAGTGTACCTAGTTCGCGAAGGATTGTTTGATGGTGTTGATGTAGTGCTTGACTGGCATCCCTCCAGTGAGAATGCCGTTTCTACGAATGGGGGTACTGCTATGGTCATGGTCGATTATAAGTTTTACGGAAAACCTGCCCATGCAGCAGGAAACCCATGGAAAGGCCGTTCTGCCCTCGATGCTGTGGAGGCGCTCGACTATATGGTCAATCTTCTGCGTGAACATGTGCCTACTTCATCACGTATCCATTATGTCATTCCAGAGGGTGGCATCGCTCCGAATGTGGTGCCGGAGTACGCCCGTGTGTCCTATTATATCCGTAGTCCGAAGCGCGACATCCTGAACACGTTGACAGAGTGGATCGACTCGGCAGCTGTGGGTGCGGCAAAGGGTACACAGACACGTGTGGAAAAGGAACTCATAGCTGGCACTTACGAGCGACTTCATAACAAGACACTCTCAAAGGTCATTCAGAAGAATCTGGAAACGGTGGGTGGTGTCATCTACGACGAACGTGAGCGTAAGTTTGCAGAAGAACTGATTCGTGTCACTGGTAATCCTGACTCTATTATCAATTCTGCTGCTAAGGTACAGCCTTTGGCTGAATTCCCTGAAGAGGGAAGTGGTGGCAGCAGCGACGTAGGTGATGTGTCGTGGGTCGTGCCTTTGGCAAGTTTTGGTGCAGCGACCTTTGTTCCAGGCAGCGCAGGCCACAGTTGGCAGAATGTGGCAGCCGACGGAACGACCATTGGTACGAAGGGTCTGCTCAATGCCAGTCGTGTCTTTGCTTTGACAGCCATCGACCTCTTGACAGATGTTAAGTTGCTTCAGGCCGTCAAGGAAGAGTTCAAACAGTCAACAGGCCCCGATTTTAAGTACATCCCTCTTCTGGGTGATCGCAAGCCTGCATTGGACTATCGTATTACAAAAAACGAATAATGTCTCATGAAAATGAATATCAATAATAAATTATTTCCATATTTGATGGCGCTCCTCTTGGGGGTATTTCTCTCTGCTTGCAGCGGAAACGATGATCTCGTGCCTATAAACATTCCTACGGATGACGATGAGGTTTGCTGCACCCAGGACGACGAGAATAAGATCAGTCAGATCCTCGCTGGTTATAAGGAGGTGACAGGGCTGTCAAGACAGAGCGCTGGTAACTATACCATTAAGGTGTATAGCCGCAATGCCAGTCTTTCTGTAGGCTACAACGACCTCTATTTCGCTGTAGAGAAAACAGAGAGCGGCCGTCACGTAAAAGACATTGCGATCAGCGACCTGTCGCCCCTGATGGATATGGGTAAGATGAAGCATAGTACTCCCATCGCCAACCAGTTCGATCAGATAGAGAGTTTCCCCATCTATCATACTTGGATGGCTCCGCTGATGGCTGGAGGATGGACGCTGTCGTTTAATTATCGCATCAAAGACGAAAGCGGCTCCCT
>JAFYPG010000059.1 GCA_017547605.1 Prevotella sp. | reverse complement strand
TATTTGCCATAAATTGTTCAATATTTGAGCGCAAATATACACAAAAAAACTGATACTACCTAAATTAAATGCATTAATTCTCCATAATCCGTTATCAGTTACAACTTTTTTCCGTATCTTTGCATCAGATTTGCGAAGGAAACTGTCATGAACAGGGGCGTATTATACTGTATCGGACTGGGCGTGATCATCGTGGTGCTCTTTGCCCTGAACCTGTTGCTGGGGTCGGTATCGATTCCTGCAGACGATGTGGTGCGCATCCTCTTGGGCGACGAGACGATCAAGCCTTCGTGGCAGTTTATCATCCTCCAGTCGCGACTGCCACAGGCCATTACGGCGATGCTCTGTGGAGCGGCACTGGCCGTCAGCGGACTGATGTTGCAGACGGCTTTCCGTAACCCGTTGGCAGGTCCGAGTGTCTTTGGTATCAACAGCGGTGCCGGACTGGGTGTGGCCTTGGTGATGCTCATGCTGGGTGGCGGTCTCTCCGTGGGTTCCGTCAGTATCAGCGGCTTCGCGGCTATCCTCTTGGCGGCCTTCATCGGTGCCATGGCGGTGATGGCAGTGATCTTCTTCTTTTCCACCCTCGTGCGTAACAGCGTCATGCTGCTCATCATCGGTATCATGATCGGCTATATCTCCAACTCTGCCATCTCACTGCTGAACTTCTTCGCCACCGACGAGGGGGTGAAGTCGTATATGGTCTGGGGTATGGGATCGTTTGGTGGGGTATCTATGACGAACATGCCTGTGTTCGTGACTGTGACACTGGCAGGACTCTTTGGTGCCTTACTGCTCATCAAACCGCTGAACGCACTGATGCTGGGCGACCGTTATGCTGAGAACTTAGGCGTGAATATCATCAGGGTGCGCAACTGGCTATTGATCGTCACTGGCGTGCTCACGGCGATCACCACGGCCTTCTGCGGTCCTGTGGCATTCATCGGACTGGCGGTGCCCCATATCGCACGACTGCTGCTGACTACGGACAACCATCGTCAACTGCTGCCTGCCACCCTACTCTGCGGATCGGTGGTGGCCCTCTTCTGTAACCTCGTCTGCTTCCTCCCTGGGGAAAGCGGGGTGATACCCCTGAATGCGGTGACACCACTCATCGGCGCCCCCGTCATCATCTATGTCATAGCGAGAAAAAGATAACTGGACTTAACGGTGCTTCTCCATGCCGAGCCATTTGCGGAGACGGCGGGTGAAGGACTTCCAGATATGGCCGAACTTGCCGTAGCGCAGACTCAGCCACAACTCTTCCATGGAGTTTTGTACCTTGATCCAAGGATGGTTCCAGGCATTGATGCGATAGAGACGGTCAAGGTAGTCTTTGTTTTCCACCATCTGCTGGGGATGGCGCAGGGGGAACGTGAGTTCATGGCGCTGCATGGTGAACATCCGACGGATGCGGTGCGGTGTGGTCTTCAGTTCTGCGGAGAAATGGGTGGAGTCGGCCATCAGTCCCACATTATTGATCTGGTTACTGGCAGGCATGATGGCAAGACTGTCGTGGAGCAGCATGTCGGCCCAATAGATCGTCTCAAAGTATTCCTTGCCACTCTGGCTGTGGTCGCGAAACATCTGGAGCATGTCACTGCGCAGGTTCCTTTCCTTGGCGATGGTCTCCAAGCGTTGCAATTTCTCTGGGTCGCGCATAAAACCGTAAGTGGGATCCCAGCGTTCAGCCACCCGTCGCCACGAGGCCCAGCCCCAGATGCTGAAGGCGGAAGTGAAGAAATAGCTGTCCGTACAGTCAGGCGTCACCTCGTCGATATTAAAGCCCGCAATCATCGACACGCGTTCGTCGTGCTCATAACGGTCGAGCATCTCCTTGCAGAAGGGGAAGAACGACTGTGACGGTACGACATCATCCTCTAAGACGATCACCTTATCAGCCAGTGAGAATGCCCAACGGTGAGAGCGGAAGCCCGAAGGGTCGCAGCCCTCATTGTGATCCAGATAGTTGCGATGCACCTCGCACTCCCAGTCGATCTGTGCGTCGCTTACGATCTCACGACAAGCCTCGATACCAGCCATATCGCGCGCTCCCCGTGGTCCGTCCTGATAGAGCAACAGTTTCGAGGGACGCGCCTGGCGCACGGCCTCGAACACCTGTCGGAAGGTGTCGCTACGGGTGAAGAATAATAGCAGTACGGCAATATCTGTCTTGGCAGGGTACTTCATATCAATTCTGGCATAATAAAGACGGAGTGGATCCTCTGTTTCTCCTTTGGGGGAATCTCCATATAATTGCGGTAAAGGTCAGACAGATAGGCGTCAGGATTACAAGGTGCAGAGAATGACTTCCCCTCAAACATAATGGTACCCAACGGGAATACAGAGTCCTGACGGTGCATGATGCCATAGCCATTGTTAAGGAGGATATTGGAGATATAGACATCCTTCGGACGAATGGGATAGAGCAGTTTCCACAGACAGAGGCTCAGAAGATACTTCGCCCCAAACCAGAAGAACTCCGCAAAGGAGCGCAGCGAATAGTAATGTGCTTTACGCAGGATGGAGTAACTCCGTGAGATTCCTAACGTGATGCGCTTCACCCATTTGCGGGGCAGTGTCGGGTAGTTGATCATCGGAAAGATATCGACATAGAGTCCTTTCTGATAATCGGCGGCGAAATTATCGCCACCTTCCACATAGAAAGAGTTTAAGTCGCGCACCTTGACAATCGGCTCCTTGCAGTCTGGTTCATTCTGGGGCGTCTGTAAGAACAGTCCTTCGCGGAGTTCTCCAGGAGCCACACGGATAAAGCGTTCAAGGTCTTCCTCTCGCATGGCGATGTCGATATCGTCATCCCAGGGAATGAACCCACCGTGCCTGACGGCCCCTAATAACGTGCCACCGTCAAGCCAGTAATCAATCTGATGCTTCTGGCAGATACGGACGATCTCCTCGAGAATGGAGAGTTGCTTTAATTGACAGACTCTGAGTTGCTGTTCCTTGAATTGTTGCAGATAGGGATTGTTCATGGTTCCTTGAGAATTGATAATGTACGACTTACGGCATCCGCCATCGTATATCCTGGTTGCCAGCCGATACCTTTGATCCTGTTATTGTCAAGGATGGCTCGCATAGCAATAGAAAAACCTTTCTGTTCTGTTTCCGACGGCAGTTCGAAGACCACCTCCCGTCCTGCCCATTCGGCGCAAAGTCGGGCGAAGTCCTTCAAACGGACATTGCAGGCCTCATTAGAGATGTTGTAGGGTTGACCGTTCTCACCATGAACCAGCACGTGCAACATAGCACTGACGGCATCAGCCACGTAAGTATAGGAGAACAACTGTTCGCCCTTGCTCTTCAGAACGATATCCTCACCGCCAAGGGCCTTGAGGATGAACTGTGAAGAGGCCTTGCTGTCGCTCATCAGCATCGTGGGACCGAAAGCCCGGCTTAGTCTGACAATCTTCACCCGTGCCCCACGCTCGGCGATATAGGACTGACAAAGGGCTTCACTCAGCCGTTTAGACTCCGTGTAGCAGGATCGGGCCGTACTCAGGTTCAGCATGCCTGTATAGTCTTCCGTGAAAATGTCTTCACCCCTGGCATTACCATATACCTCGACCGTTGAGGGATAGAGCACGGTGGCCCCACACTCCACAGCCTTCTGCAAAGCGTGTTCTGCACCTTTGACATTGATCTCGATCGTCTCTATCGGATATTGTGAGTAAGCCAGCGGATGGGTATTCGAAGCCAAAGGGATTATCACGTCGGCATCCGGTATCTTTGGCAGAGGGTCGTGGGCATCGTGTTCCATGAAATGGAAATGCGCATCACCAAAATAGTCCCCCAACCGTGAGGCGGCCCTCTCCCTGCTCCGTCCCAGGGCATAGACATCGATGTCGGCTCCCTGCCGGTTATATCGCATCAGGGCATCAATCAGACAGACACCTATCAGGCCCGTGGCTCCTGTTATCAAGAACCGCATGCCTTTGAGACTGTCGATACCGTTTGTCTGGAGGATCCTGTCCAGGTCTTCCTGATATAATGGATGTTGCTTGTTCATTTCAACCACGTGTCTTTGTCCATTTTCAGATAGCCTTTGAACATCTCCAGGTCATCCTTGGTAGTCAGTTTGATATTCTTGTCGGAACCTGCGGCGAAATGTAGCGTTTCGCCAAGTTCCACCATCATCGTGTTGGTATAGGCCGAGCCGTGGATGCCGATCCCCTTGCTGAATGCCTCATGATAAGCCTCGTCGAGTTTTTTGAAACGATAGGCCTGTGGAGTGGAGACGCGCCGCAGCGTCTCACGGGGGATATACTGCCTTGTCGTCGTCTCGTCCTCAGGATTTACGATGAAGATCTGTTCATTATAGGGCAGCGATGTGACACCATTGCCAAACTGCATGGCTTTCTGGATCACATCTGCCAGCACCGTATCATCCACCAGCGGACGGATACCATCGTGAATGATGATAATATCGTCATCCTTCACCTTATTCTCCAAATCAAAGACCCCGTTTCGGATGCTCTCCTGAGCACTATTGCCGCCTGATACCACACCTTGCAACTTCGTTATATTGAACTGATGGGCGTATGCCCAGAGCACATCGTGCCAGCCGTCGAGACACACGACCTCGATGGCATCCACCATCGGATGGCGCTGGAAGCCTTCCAGGGTGTATATCAGCACTGGCTTGTCATAGACATTGATAAACTGTTTGGGAATGTCTTGGCCCATTCGGTTGCCGGAACCTCCGGCAATGATCAATGCGTAATTCATATCTGATCGTTATTTTTGTTTTTTCTAAACAGGAAGCCGATGGCTTCGTCAAGGATCTTCGCCCGTGCAGCCTTCATGATCAGGAAATAGAGCAGGGCTGCGAGGACGACGCGGCTGATGAGCAGCAGCCACAGCGAGGCATAGTCGCCCACGAACTCCAGACCGTCCACCACATACGCCGTGAAGTGTCTGACGAACTGCATCACAGCCACAGCAGCAAAGGCGAAGGGCACGATATCCTTCAGGAACAGCCAGAAAGAATAGGCCGTCAACCGACTGGCGAAGAAGAACCACACGAACAGCCATACGAGGTTGATGGCCACATACGTCTTCACCATCACGTCGATACCATAGGGATAGAGCACCAGCATGGCTATGATTTCCAATAGTCCAAGGACCAAGGTGCAGCCCATAAACGTGCCGCTCTTTCCCTTGCTGATTACGAGGTCTGCCAGTAGCAGACTGATGGGAGCCACCGCCCCACAGATGCAGAGCCACTGCAGATACTGGGCAGAGACGAGCCACTTCTCACCGATGGCGAGCACGATAAACTCCTTTGCCACGATGCCGAAGCCTAACAGCAGCGGGAACGAGATGAAGGCGGCAAAGCGCACGAGCTTACGGAGCACGGCCAACTGCCGTTCGTGGTCGTCGCGCACGCTGACGAGTACCGCCTGATCCACCTGCTTCACCATCCCCTGGATCAGCGACGTACACTTGTTGTTCCACTGATAGGCCTGGTTATAGTTTCCCGTGTCGTAGGCAGAGTAATAGCGTCCCAGCAGGATGTTCATCACGTTATTGTTCACATGGGTGAGCACGTCGCTGATCAGAATCTTCACACTGAAGGGGAAGGCCTTCCTGATAAACGAGAAGTCGATATGAAGCGTGGGGCGCCAGTCGCTATAGTGCCAGCGCAGCAGTGTCGAGATCAGGATGAAGAGGTTCGTCTGCGTGGCAAGACTCCAATAGGAGAAGCCCTGCCAGGCCATGATCACTGCCACGGCACTTGAAAGAAGGGTCGCGATGATGCTTGCCTTCGCCAACTGCTTCGCGCGCAGATTCTTAAAGAGGTAAGCCGCCTGGGCCACACCCGAACAGGAGAACAGCAGTCCGATGAACGCATAGCGGCAAAGACCCACCAGCCGAGGTTCGTCGTAGTAGTCGGCAATCAACGGGGCCGCGAAGAACAGGATGGTATAGATGGCACCACCCATCAGGATATTAAACCAAAACACGGAGTTATAGTCGCTGGCCTTGGGTTCCTTCTGGTTCACGAGAGCCGTGGAGAAACCGCTATTCTGCAGCGCCGTGGCAATCAGCGAGAAGATGGTGATCATGGCGATCAGACCATAGTCGTCGGGGTTGAGCAACCGTCCCATGATGATACCAAAGATGAAGCCGAGCAATTGCTGGATGCCATTGTTCATACCGCCCCAAAAGAGCCCCTTTGCCGTCTTCTCTTTCAGTGATTCCATCTTTCGGCGACAAAGATACGAATTCGTCAGCGAAAATCCAAAAAAATCCCCGCCAAAATCGATTTTGGCGGGGCTCTTCACTCGTTTAATCGCTTACTTGACGCTACGCGTCGAATAAACTCGCGCTCAGCAGAGCCGATGCAAGCATCGCTCTGCCTTCGCTTACTCGTTTATTTCCAAGGATTCTCGAAGCTGACGGGACCGTTCTCGAGTTTCTGGCAGACGATCTCCATCTCCTCG
>JAFYPG010000058.1 GCA_017547605.1 Prevotella sp. | reverse complement strand
GCCTCGAACTTGATGCGGTAGATCTTGTCGTAGCCACCCAGCTTCTTGATTTTCTTCTCGCCCTCTTCGGGTGGCAGCTGGTTCTCGCCGTTCTCGTCGCTGGTGAACTCGTCGTAGAGCTGCTGTTCCGTGAACTTCTGTCGCCATTCCTCCTCCGTACCAAAACTCTCTGGGATGGGGAAGAAGGGCATGATAGGGTCATTGTCCAGACTGTAGGTCTCCACCTTTTCTATAATCTCCACGGTATTGGCCATTGCCTCTGGCACATCACTGAAGATATCGTTCATCTCCTGCTTCGTCTTGAACCACTCCTGCTTGGAATAGAGCATACGCGTAGGGTCGTCCAGATCCTTACCCGTGGAGAGGCACAGCAGATGGTCGTGGGCTTCAGCATTCTCCTTATCCACGAAATGGGCATCGTTGGTGCAGACCAGTTTGATGCCATATTCCTTGGCCAGTTCGATGAGCATCTTGTTGGCCTGCTGCTGCAAGGGGAAGGTCTCACGGTTGGCACGGACGGCAGGATCTGTCACCTCATGGCGCTGGAGTTCCAGATAATAATCATCGCCCCAAAGGCGCTTGTGCCACTCGATGGCCTCGCGGGCACCCTTGATGTCGCCTTGCAGGATCTTTGCTGGTACCTCTCCTGCGATACAGGCAGAACAAACGATCAGGTCTTCGTGGTATTTTTCCAGTTCCTTGCGGTCTGTACGCGGACGGTTATAGAAGCCATCCACCCAGGAATTACTTACCAGTTTGATCAGGTTCTTGTAACCGTTATAGTTTTTGGCGAGTACGATGAGATGGTAGCCGCCTAAGTCTTCCTTGGTCTCCTTCAGGTGCATATCGCCACGACGGGCTACATACATCTCACAGCCAAAGATCGGTTTGAAAGGCTCCAGTCCGTCCTTCTTGCGCTGCTTGTTTACCCCGTTGCAGATGTCATGAAATTCCTTAATGCCGAACATGTCACCATGATCTGTGATAGCCATCCCCTTCATACCGTCGGCAATGGCCTTATCCACAAGTTTCTTGATGCTCGACTGCCCATCAAGGATAGAATAATATGTATGTACGTGCAGATGTACGAAATCTTCCATCTTTTATGTTGTATCTTCTGTTTTTAAGCCCCAAAGATACGCCTAAATCTTGTAAATACCAAAAGAAAAACGTGAAAAGTTTGTAACTTACGTGAAAAATATGTACCTTTGCACACGAATAACGAAACAATTATACGATCCGATGGGAGAGAGAATCAAGAAACTGAAGAAAATCAGGATTCACCGTGAGGGCACCAACGAACTGCTTTTGAGTGCATTGGCAATTGTTGGCATTGGTACCCTGCTCTGGTATTCTTTCAGCACGACAATACCTTTCTGGCTTTTTGTCATAGTCTTTGGTACGGCTTGGGGAATAGCGCTAAACTTCTACCGTTGTCCTATCCGCTATTTTAATGGGGATACGGAGAAACTCGTTGTCGCCCCAGCAGACGGAAAGATCGTCGTTGTGGAGGAAGCCGAGGAGAATGAGTACTTCCATGATAAGCGTCTCATGATTTCTATCTTCATGAGTCCGTGGAACGTGCATGCAAACTGGTTCCCTGTCGATGGCAAGGTGAAGTTTGTACACCATCAGAATGGTAATTACCATAAGGCCTGGCTGCCTAAGGCCAGTGAGGAGAATGAGCATGCTGACATCATGATTACCACACCTGATGGTCAGGATGTACTGGTTCGTCAGATTGCTGGTGCACTGGCGCGTCGTATTGTCACTTATGCCAAGGAGGGTGAGGAGTGTTATATAGACGAGCACATGGGCTTTATAAAGTTAGGTTCGCGCGTGGATGTTTTCCTGCCGCTGACCGCCAAGGCTTGTGTTACCATGAACCAGCCCACCACTGGCGACCAGACAGTTATTGCAAAGTTGAAGTAATTCTATTGTTTACAGTGAAGAAGCATATCCCAAATACAATTACCTGTTGCAACCTGATCTCGGGCTGTATAGCCACTTATTACGCTTTTCAGGCCGCCTTCGAGTTGGCTTTGCTCTTCATCGTGATTGGTGCCGTGTTTGACTTCTTTGATGGGATGGTGGCTCGGCTCCTGCATGTGTCGTCGCCCATCGGTAAGGAGTTGGACTCTTTGGCCGATGACATCACCTTTGGCTTTGCCCCCTCGGCTATCGTGTTTGAATATCTCAGGCCCGAAACCGAACTACTACCGTTTCTCGTTTTCATCATGGCGGCATTTTCTGCCCTTCGACTGGCGAAGTTTAATCTCGACGAGCGGCAGGCCTTGGGATTTATCGGGCTGCCGACGCCTGCCAATGCGCTGTTCTGGGGTGCGCTCATCACTGGAGCAGGCGAATGGATGAAATCGGCACCGTTTATAGGTCCCAACCTCTCCCTGGTGATTCTCGCAGGTGTGTTTATCAGTTGTTGGCTACTGATTGCCGAGATCCCCATGTTTGCGCTGAAGTTCAAACACTGGGGATGGAAGGGCAACGAGATCAAATACCTCTTTATCCTCTCCTGTATCCCTTTGCTCCTCCTGTTGGGCATCACGGGTTTTGCAGCTATCATTGCATGGTACATTATCCTTTCCGTAGCAACGACTAAGAAAACAATTTAAAGCCTTTTCAGAGATGAAGACAATTATCGCCGCCATCGTATTCGGACTCATCATCATTGCCATTATTGTTATGGTCGTGATTAACTTTACCTATAAGGGGATCAGGAAGCTCAGGGAAGAAGTGGAAGATAACTATTACCGTAATCAGAAACTGAAAGAGCAGAAGGAGAAAAATCCGTTTGGAGACGACTACTTCAAGAGTGCTTCAACTTCAAAAGCCAAGCCGAAGAGCAAAGCTAAGAGCGATAAACAGGATTATACTCAGGAGCGTTCTTATGAGCGTCCTCAGACGAAGGCTGAAGAAAAAACTGCCCGCAGTCAGACTGCGAGCAGTGGTGTAACCATCATTGATGATCGTGATGCCGAAGACAAACGTAAGATCTTCGACCATTCCGACGGTGAATACGTCGAGTTCGAAGAAGTCGGCAACTAAGCGAGAAGTTTAGTTATGCACGAGTGTGCCGATTGGCTCACCGTCCATGACTTTCTTCAAGTTACCCACGACATCCATATTGAACACATAGATTGGCAGGTTATTGTCCTGACACATGCAGATGGCTGTCAGGTCCATCACCTTCAGACCACGTGCCAGTACCTCTTTATAGGTGATCTCGTCAAATTTCGTAGCCGTAGGATCTTTCTCCGGATCGGCTGTATAGACACCATCCACACGGGTACCCTTCAGCATCACGTCGGCCTCGATCTCGATGCCTCTTAATGACGAACCTGTATCTGTGGTGAAGTAGGGAGAGCCTGTACCAGCTGAGAAGATGCAGACATAGCCTGCCTCCATGGCCTCGATAGCCTTCCATTTGGTGTAGAACTCGCCGATGGGTTCCATACGGATGGCCGTCAGCACCTTGTTTTTCACACCCACAGCACCCAGCGCACTGCTCAGTGCCAGCGAGTTGATCACAGTGGCACACATGCCCATCTGGTCGCCCTTTACACGGTCGAAGCCTTTCTGGGAACCTGACAGGCCGCGGAAGATGTTGCCACCACCGATGACGATACCGATCTGGACGCCCATCTCACTGACTTCCTTGATCTGCTTCGCATAGTCGCTCAGACGCTCAGGGTCGATACCGTAGCCCTGCTTGCCCATCAGACTCTCGCCCGAGAGCTTCAAAAGAATCCTTTTAAATCTTGCCATATACCTTTTATTAATAATATAAGAAACTTCCTTAAAAGCATAGATCCGTGCCGTCCCCTCCGTGTCGAGCAGTACCAGATGTCCGTCGTTGAGCACATTCAGTACCTTTGCTTGGAACCGTCCCTTGGCATCCTCGTATTCGTAGAAGCCATCCTTGCGATAGAGGAGATTCCTGTATGCTGTTGAGGTTTCCTCATTCGTAAAGGCTGACGCCAGGCCAGTCTCCAACCGATGGAGGAAATCGTTGAGCAAGGTCTCGCGATTGATCTCGTGCCCTAAGATCTGACGGAGCGATACGGGATTGGGGGCATCGCTCAGGAACACCTCCTGATTCACATTGACGCCGATACCGATAATGCTATCCACGATGGTGCTCCCTTGCAGACGATTTTCTATTAACATCCCACAGAGTTTCTTGTCACCATAGTAGACGTCATTCGGCCATTTGATCCGAAGAGGTTCTTTGGCTTCCAACGGTCTGAGAAATGGCTCTATTGTCTCACAGAGCGCCACGGAAACTACCTCAGAGATTAAGAATTGTCTGCTGGCGGGAATCTCTGTAGGGTGTATCAATATGGAGAACGTCAGATTCTTACCGCGCTCACTCTCCCACGAGTTCGTGCCGCAGCCCTTTCCCGCTGTCTGATACTCCGCCACGACGCAGAGCTCAGAGGGGACGGTTCTGACTG
>JAFYPG010000057.1 GCA_017547605.1 Prevotella sp. | reverse complement strand
GAAGATACTGAAGAAGTAGTAATTCTCACATTTATAATTATTTAAATCCCGAAACGTTTGGAAGTTTCGGGATTTTTATTTATATTTGCAGCCTAATGACGGAATCATTAAACTATAACCATTATGAAGAAGATTTATTTTATATTGCTTTTAACGTTTCTGCCATTGATGGCAAGTGCCGATGTCATAGAGACTGGCGGTATCTATTACAATCTGAAGGATGATTATGGAATGGCGATAGTGGTCAGTCATCCAAACAAGTATTCGGGAGATATTGTAATCCCTGAGTCTGTTCTTCACGGAGGTGTCACATACCCTGTGAAGTGGATCGGTAACAATGCTTTCGAAAATTGTACTGGTTTGACCTCCGTTAGTCTCCCTAACAGCATGACTCAAATCGGCAACTATTCTTTCTTGGGTTGCACTGGCTTGACTTCGGTAAACATCCCCAACAGCGTAACCTTTATCGGTATGTATGCTTTTCGCAACTGTAGTGCCCTGACCTCCATAAACATCCCCAATGGTATTACTTCTATCAGCGACTATGCTTTTTGGGGCTGTAGTGGCTTGACCTCTTTAACCATTCCCAACAGCGTGACTAAAATTGGTTATTTCGCTTTCAATGAATGTGCATGCTTGACTTCCCTGACTATTCCAAGCAGCGTGACCTCCATTGGAGAACATGCTTTCTCTTACTGCACTGGCTTAACTTCAATCAAAGTTGAATCAGGTAATACCGTTTATGATTCCCGTGATAATTGTAATGCTGTTATCGAAACAACGTCGAATACACTAGTCGTCGGATGTAAAAACTCGACCATTCCCAACAGCGTAACCTGTATTGGTGATAGATCATTCTCTGGTTGCAGTGGCTTAACCTCCATCACCATTCCCAACGGCGTGACTTCTATTGGAGCACATGCTTTCTATGAATGTACAGGTTTGACATCCGTAAACGTCCCCAATAATGTAACCGTTATTCGTGCAGACGCTTTCTATGGTTGCAGTAATCTGACAACTATTGCCATTGGCAGTGGAGTAAAGACAATCTCTGATTATGCTTTCAGTTCTTGTACCAGTTTGACTGAAGTCTATTGCCTTGCAGAGGATGTGCCAAGTGGAACAGTAAAAGCCCCCTTTTCATATTCAAATTATCGTAACGCTACCCTCTATGTGCTGGCAGGCAGTGTAGATAAATACAACAACTCATCACATTGGAATGATTTCAAGGATATTGTTGCCATAAAGACTACGCTCAACAAGACAAAGGCGAACCTTGAGAAGACCAAGACGATGACACTGAAGGCCACAGTATTATTCCCTGATAAGAGTGTGAAGTGGAAGAGTTCGAATACGGCGGTAGCCACGGTGTCGAGCAGTGGTAAGGTGAAGGGCGTGAAGGCCGGTACGGCCACGATTACCTGCACCTCTGTGGCCACGGGTACGAAGGCCACCTGCAAAGTGACCGTCGGCTATGTGAAACTCGACAAGACAGAGGCTGTCGTCAAAAAGGGAAAGACGGTGACGCTGACACCCACGGTCTATCCCTCGTCACTGACAGACAAGAGCGTGACATGGAAGAGTTCCAACACAAAGGTTGCCACGGTGACAAGCAGTGGTAAGGTAAAGGGTATCGAGGCAGGTACGGCCACCATCACCTGTACCTCCGTAGCCACGGGCCTGAGCACCACCTGCGCGGTATTGGTGGGCGATATTGCCCTCAACGAGACCAAGGTGAACCTCATGAAGGGCAAGACGGTGACACTGAAGGCCACGGTCACTCCCTCGACACTCGAAGACAAGAGCGTGACCTGGAAGAGTTCTGATACGGAGGTTGCCACGGTGACGAGTGCCGGTAAGGTGAAGGGCATCAAGACCGGTACGGCCACCATCACCTGTACCTCCAACGCCACGGGTCTGAGCACCACCTGTAAGGTCACCGTTACCAATGGCATTGTCACCCTTAGCAAGTCCGAGGCCTTTGTTCAGAAAGGCAAGACGGTGACGCTGACAGCCACGGTCACTCCTTCGACATTAGCAGACAAGAGCGTGACCTGGAAGAGTTCGGACACGAAGATTGCCACAGTGACGAGCGATGGTAAGGTGAAGGGCATTGGTTATGGTACAGCCACGATTACCTGCACTTGCGCTGCGGCTGGTATGAGCGCTACTTGCACAGTGACTGTCGGAAGAGTGGTCGTCAGCATGTCCGAGTTTACTCTTAAGAAGAGCCGGGAAATCACACTGGAAGCCACTGTCTATCCCACGTCGTTGACAGACAAGAGTGTGACATGGGAGAGTTCTAACCCAGAGATTGCCACAGTTTCGAGCAGTGGTCGGGTGAAAGGCATCAAGGCTGGTACGGCTACCATCACGTGTACTTCCGTGGCTACAGGATTGAAAGCTACCTGTAAGGTGACAGTTTCGACATCCTCTGTTTCACGCTCGACGGAAGGCGATGATGGTGACGTGACGGGTATCGAGCAGTTGGATGAGAATTCAGCCATAGAACCCTTCGATGTCTATGACCTGCGTGGTCAGAAGGTGCGTCATCAAGTAACTTCGCTCGATGGTCTGCCCAATGGCATCTACATCGTCAATGGCAAGAAGATGCTGAAGAAATAATAATTTCCACCTTATTATATATAATATATATGAACGAGAACGAGAAAAAGCAACAAGGATTGCAGATAGAACTGCCACAGGAGGTGGCGCAGGGTGAGTATGCCAACTTTGCCATCATTACGCATGGCTCAAGTGACTTCGTGGTCGATTTCGCGCGGGTATTGCCTGGTGTGCCCAAGGCTCAGGTGTGCAGTCGGGTGATCCTGGCGCCAGAACATGCCAAACGCCTGCTCGGTGCCCTGCAGGAGAATATCATGCGATACGAAAAAGAGTACGGGCCGATACGGATCCCGAACCAGGAACCACGCACGATAGCCCCGTTCGACCTCACAAAAGGGGAGGCCTGAAAGCAAACCGTCATTAATTATTGCAAAAAGTGTTATACTTTGTTAAACATACAAAGTGGTAACACTTTTTCTTCTTTTTATATTAGGTGGAATCAAAAAATAGTCGTACCTTTGCAGCCCGAAACGCCTTTCTGTGTGGGAATAGGCGGTGTAATGTGTTGAATATAAACAAAATATACATATAAATAAATTAAAAGTTAAAGTATTATGCCTACAATTTCACAATTGGTAAGAAAAGGCAGAAAGGTGATTGTTGACAAGTCAAAGTCACCCGCGCTGGACAACTGTCCTCAGCGTCGCGGTGTCTGTGTACGTGTCTATACAACAACCCCGAAGAAGCCTAATTCGGCTATGCGTAAGGTAGCCCGTGTTCGTTTGACCAACCAGAAGGAGGTCAACAGTTACATTCCCGGAGAGGGACACAACCTGCAGGAGCACTCTATCGTTCTGGTGCGTGGTGGTCGTGTGAAGGACCTTCCCGGTGTACGTTATCACATCGTTCGCGGTACACTCGATACCGCCGGTGTCGCAAACCGCCTGCAGCGTCGTTCTAAGTACGGTGCCAAGCGTCCTAAGGCTAAGAAGTAAACTAACCGGAGAAGGTTAGATAGCCGACCTTTCGAAAGGTGAAGAAGTAGAAAGGTAAGAAAGAAAAAAGAAATCAAATCCGTTTTGCTGGAGAAATGTTAGAAGGTTGAGTAAATGTCCAAGCGAAGGACGTTGAAGAACAAGTAAGAACAGCCCCCACGCAGAATTTAATCATTCAAAAAAGTAAAATGAGAAAAGCAAAACCCAAGAAGCGCGTGATCCTGCCGGATCCCGTGTTCAACGATCAGAAGGTGTCTAAGTTCGTGAACCACCTGATGTACGACGGTAAGAAGTCAACGTCGTATGAGATTTTCTACAACGCACTGGAGACAGTGAAGGCCAAGATGCAGAACGAGGAGAAGTCTGCCCTGGAGATCTGGAAGCAGGCCCTCGACAACATCACTCCTCAGGTGGAGGTGAAGAGCCGCCGTATCGGTGGTGCTACCTTCCAGGTGCCGACGGAGATCCGTCCGGACCGCAAGGAGAGCGTGTCAATGAAGAATATGATCGCTTTCGCCCGCAAGCGTAGCGGTAAGTCTATGGCCGACAAACTTGCTGCTGAGATTATGGATGCCTTCAACAACCAGGGTGGTGCCTTCAAGCGTAAGGAGGATATGCACCGCATGGCTGAGGCTAACCGCGCATTTGCACACTTCAGATTCTAAGACAGGTATTATTAAGGTAAAGTAAAAGATTAAAAGGATAAACACAAAATGGCAAATCGCGATTTACATTTGACGAGAAACATCGGAATCATGGCTCACATCGACGCCGGTAAGACCACGACCTCTGAGCGTATCCTGTTCTATACAGGTAAGACGCACAAGATCGGTGAGGTGCACGACGGAGCCGCTACGATGGACTGGATGGCCCAGGAGCAGGAGCGTGGTATCACCATTACCTCTGCTGCAACAACCTGTAACTGGACATGGGATAATAAGACATACAAGATTAACCTGATTGACACTCCGGGACACGTTGACTTCACCGCTGAGGTGGAGCGCTCACTGCGTGTGCTCGACGGAGCCGTGGCTACTTACTCTGCCGCTGACGGTGTACAGCCTCAGTCGGAGACCGTGTGGCGTCAGGCTGATAAGTATAATGTACCCCGTATCGGTTATGTGAACAAGATGGACCGCTCTGGTGCCGACTTCTTCGAGACGGTACAGCAGATGCGCGACATCCTGGGTGCTAACCCTGTGGTGATCCAGGTGCCTATCGGTGCTGAGGAGAACTTCAAGGGTCTGGTTGACCTGATCAAGATGAAGGCTATCCTGTGGCACGATGAGACCATGGGTGCTGAGTATGATATCGAGGATATCCCCGCCGACCTGCAGGCTGAGTGCGACGAGTGGCGTAACAAACTGCTCGAGGCTGCCGCTGAGTATGACGAGGCTCTGATGGAGAAGTACTTCGACGATCCCGAGTCTATCACAGAGGCTGAGATCATCGCTGCCATCCGTAAGGGAACCATCTCCATGCAGTGTACGCCGATGCTCCTCGGTTCTTCTTATAAGAACAAGGGTGTGCAGCCGCTGCTCGACTATGTGTGTGCCTTCCTGCCCGCTCCCGTTGACGTGGAGGTGATCAAGGGTACGAATCCCAGCACTGAGGAAGAGGAAGACCGCAAGCCCTCAGAGGATGAGCCCACATCGGCTCTGGCCTTCAAGATCGCTACCGATCCGTACATGGGCCGTCTGGTGTTCTTCCGTGTCTATTCCGGTAAGATCACCGCTGGAAGCTATGTCTTCAATCCTCGTTCCGGTAAGAAGGAGCGTATCAGCCGTCTGTTCCAGATGAACTCAAATAAGGAGATCCCCATGGAGTCGATCGACGCCGGTGATATCGGTGCAGGTGTAGGCTTCAAGGATATCCGCACAGGTGATACCCTCTGCGATGAGAATGCTCCCATCGTACTGGAGTCGATGACCTTCCCCGACACGGTGATCTCTATCGCCGTAGAGCCCAAGTCTCAGGCTGATATCGCCAAACTCGACAACGGTCTGGCTAAGTTGGCCGAGGAAGACCCGACCTTCACCGTTCGTACCGACGAGCAGAGTGGTCAGACCATCATCAGTGGTATGGGTGAGCTTCACCTCGATATCATCATCGACCGTCTGAAGCGTGAGTTCAAGGTGGAGTGTAACCAGGGTAAGCCCCAGGTGAACTACAAGGAGGCCATCACCAAGACTGTTGAGATCGACGAGACCTACAAGAAGCAGTCGGGTGGTCGCGGTAAGTATGCCAAGATGCTCGTACAGGTCGGTCCTGTTGATGAGGACTACGATGTGAAGACCAACGGCGGTCTGCAGTTCGTGAACGAGGTGAAGGGTGGTAACATTCCCAAGGAGTTCATTCCTGCTATCCAGAAGGGCTTCGAGGCCTCTATGAAGAACGGTATCCTCGGTGGCTATCCTGTTGACAGCCTGAAGGTGACGGTCGTCGATGGTGGTTTCCACCCCGTTGACTCCGACCAGCTCTCGTTCGAGATCGCTGCCCAGATGGCCTACAAGGAGGCTTGTGCCAAGGCTAAGCCCGTGCTGATGGAGCCCATCATGAAACTCGAGGTGGTGACACCTGAGGAGAACATGGGTGACGTGATCGGTGACCTGAACAAGCGTCGCGGACAGGTTGAGGGTATGGAAGAGTCCCGCAGTGGTGCCCGTGTCGTCAAGGCCATGGTGCCCCTGTCAGAGATGTTCGGTTATGTGACCGCCCTCCGTACCATCACTTCCGGTCGTGCCACCAGTTCTATGGAGTACGATCACCATGCACCGCTGTCCAGCTCTATCGCCAAGGCTGTGCTGGAGGAGGTGAAGGGCCGTGCCGACCTCGTGTAACTCAATTAAATTAAGAGTTAAGAATTAAGAAAAACGGAGTCGCCGCTGAGCAAATGACTCTTTAGCGGCCTCCACTTTCAATAATTAAGAATTAATAATTAAGAATTAAGAAAATGAGTCAGAAAATTCGTATTAAGCTGAAGAGCTACGACCACAAGTTGGTTGACAAGTCAGCAGAGAAGATCGTGAAGGCCGTTAAGGCAACTGGTGCTATCATCAGCGGTCCTATCCCCCTTCCCACACACAAGCGTATCTACACCGTGAACCGTTCGACCTTCGTTAACAAGAAGGCCCGTGAGCAGTTCCAGCTGTCAGACTACAAGCGTCTGATTGATATCTACAGTTCGACAGCAAAGACCGTCGATGCCCTGATGAAACTCGAACTTCCCAGTGGTGTTGAGGTTGAGATCAAGGTATAGTATATACGGTAATCTTTATAGAAGAACGGCGCATCTGGTCATCAGATGTGCCGTTTTTCGTAAAAAAACCGTGAATTATTTGGTGGAGTTTAAATAATTGCCTACATTTGCACATCAAATAAATGATTGAAAATACAATGAACAGAAAAGTACTGATCCTATTTGTAAACCTGTTTTTCTTCTGTGCTCTTGTTGGCGCACAGGAGATGCAGAAGAGTGAACTCCAGCAAAAGGCCGAGGCTGCCGATAAGGAAGGCACCGTCGCCACCGCCCGTTACATGTATATCCGTGCCTTTGAGGACTATGTCGGGAAAGGTCAGATGAAGCAGGCTGTGGATTGCGGTATCAAGGCTACGGGATTATACTATAAGAAGGATAGTTATTGGAAGGAAGCCTTCGATCTGCTCCGTCGTATCGATGACAATATCAATGCCAACCAGCAGTCGTCGCCCAGCGATAAGGCTGCCCTGCATTATGAGGTGACTAAGGAACGTCTTCAGATGTATATGAAGATGCGGAAGAGCACCAGTTGCGTGGATCAACTGAATATCATGGAGAGCCTGGTAAGTACTGCAGGTGATGAGAACCTGAGGAATGATCTGCTCTATAATAAGGCAATCTATTATTATACATTCGGTCTTAATGCTCAGGGTGATGCCGTCTTCAAGGAGATGGCAAGTAAACTGACGGCCTCGAAGGAGTACGACAAGGTCGATCAGGCATACCAGACCCTGATTGCCAATGGCCGCAGGAGCAATAGTGCCAATCTGGTTGCTCAGTCCTATAAGAGTTATGTGGCCTGGAAGGACTCGGTCAGTGCTCTGAAGACTGCTGACGAGTTTGCAGCGCTGAAACAGCGTATCGCGGAGAATGAGGCTGCTATCTCGGAGAAGGACAGTTCGCTGACGTCGCGCATGGCGATTATCATCGGTCTCTGTGTCCTGGCTGCTGCCTTGGCCGCAGCCCTGGTGATCGGTGGTATTATACTGATGCGCTTTATCCTGCTGACCCGCAAGCAGAAGAACACCATCAAGATGGCTAATGAGAACAATGCCCTGAAAGCCAAGTTCATCAGTAATATCTCTGCTCAACTGGATCCGACATTGCAGAAACTCGACAATCGTCTGCCGGAGGTGAAGGCCTTGCAGGATTTCTCCGCCCATATCCAGATGCTGTCGGGCTTGGAGAACGAGGATAAGGATGCCATAGAGATGGAAGACACTTCTCTCCCGACGTTCTGTGAGGGGTTGATGGAGCAGATCCGCAATAAGGTTCAGAATGATGTCACCTTAACGGTGAATGCACCGAAGATGAGTGCCAAGATCAATAAGGAATACGTTTCGCATATCCTGCTTCACCTGTTGAACAATGCGGCGGAATATACACCCGCAGGTGGAACGATCTGGCTGGACTACAAGAAACGCGGAGCCCATGTCCACCAGTTCCTGGTGTCGGATACGGGTGAGGGTATTCCTGAAGAGAAGCGTGAAGATGTTTTCAAACCGTTTGTGGAAATCCGCGACCTCACCACGGGCGACGGCCTCGGTTTGCCTATCTGCCGTCAGATGGCATTGAATATGAACGGGGAACTTAGTATTGATCCTAATTTTACCAAAGGAACCCGCTTCGTCCTTGATCTCCATTCTTAAAAACGGAGATCAAGGGCTTCATGACTGACTTTTTATGGTCAAACACTGTATTTGATCATAAAAAATCTTAAAAAAGTTTGGTGGGAAGTAAAATAATTCGTACCTTTGCACCCGCAAAAGTGCGTATTGCGCTGGCTTTTATGCTAACAATACCCTGATAAAGAGCGACTTAGCCTTCAAAGATGAAGCAGTTGAAGTTCCTTTTTAAGTGGGTTTGTGCGTATTGGAGAGCGGGATGACACTTAAAAAGGAACAAATTTATATATTAACATTATTATTTTTAAACTGAAATGCCAGGATTAATTGGAAGAAAAATCGGAATGACATCCGTTTTCAGTGCCGACGGTAAGAATGTACCGTGCACTGTTATCGAAGCTGGTCCTTGTGTTGTTACTCAGGTTAAGTCTGTAGAGAAGGACGGTTACAAGGCCGTTCAGCTCGCCTTCGGTGAGAAGAAGGAGAAGAACACCACCAAAGCAATGATGGGTATCTTCAAGAAGGCTAACACAACACCAAAGGCCCACTTGGCCGAGTTCAAGTTTGACGAGGAGTACAACCTCGGTGACACGTTGACAGTTGACATCTTCGAGGGTGCCGAGTTTGTTGACGTTGTCGGTACATCTAAGGGTAAGGGATTCCAGGGCGTTGTGAAGCGCCACGGTTTCGGTGGTGTCGGCCAGAGCACCCACGGTCAGGACGACCGTCTGCGCAAGCCGGGTTCTATCGGTGCCTGTTCTTATCCCGCCAAGGTGTTCAAAGGAATGCGAATGGGCGGCCAGATGGGAGGCGACAGGGTAACAACCCAGAACCTCAGAGTGTTAAAGGTAATACCGGAGCATAACCTGATCCTCGTGAAGGGTAGCTGCGCTGGTTATAATGGTTCAACTGTATTAATTAACAAGTAAGATGGAAGTTAGCGTATTGAATATCAAAGGTCAGGAGACCGGAAGGAAGGTATCTCTGAACGAGGCTATCTTCGGCATTGAACCTAATGACCACGTCATTTATCTGGCTGTGAAGCAGTATATGGCCAATCAGCGTCAGGGTACAGCTAAGTCTAAGGAGAGAAGTGAGATCTCTGGTTCTACACGCAAGCTCGGTCGTCAGAAGGGTGGCGGCGGTGCCCGTCATGGTGACATCAACTCTCCGCTGCTGCGCGGTGGTGCCCGTGTGTTCGGTCCTAAGCCCCGTGACTATAGTTTCAAACTGAATAAGAAGGTTAAGGTTCTTGCCCGCAAGTCTGCTTTGGCTTACAAGGCACAGGAGAATGCAATCGTGGTTGTCGAAGACTTCACCTTGGAGGCTCCGAAGACCAAGGAGTTTGTAAATATTGCTAAGAATCTCAAAGTGGATGGCAAGAAATCTCTCTTCGTTTTGGCAGGAACGAATAATAACGTATATTTGTCGGCTCGCAATCTGCAGGGCACAGAAGTGATGGAGGCATCGAAACTCAACACCTATAAGGTCTTGAATGCTGATGTGCTCGTGATTTCTGAGAAGTCTCTGGAGACGATCGACGGTATCTTAAACAAGTAAAGGAGACATAAGATATGGCATTTATCATAAAACCCCTGGTCACTGAGAAGATGACCAAGATTACAGACAAGTCTTCTGTGGCAAAGTCTTATGTTGTCAAGAAGGACAAGAAGGACCGCAAGGGTAACGTTCGCGTTGCCGCAGGTACGACGGTGAACCTCCCTGTACAGCAGAAGTTTGGTTTCATTGTTAAGCCCGAGGCCAACAAGCTTGAGATTAAGAAAGAGGTCGAAGAGCTGTACAATGTGACAGTGCTCGACGTGAATACGTGTCGTTATGCCGGTAAGCGCAGTTCTCGTTATACGAAGGCTGGTCTTATCAAGGGTCAGAAGAACGCATTCAAGAAGGCAGTCGTTACTCTGAAAGAGGGCGATACAATTGATTTTTATAGCAATATTCAATAATAAGAAATGGCAGTACGTAAATTAAAGCCCGTTACTCCGGGTCAAAGACACAAGATTATTGGCACGTTCGAGGATATTACTGCATCCGTGCCAGAGAAGTCTCTCGTTTACGGTAAGCGTTCTACCGGTGGTCGAAACAACACCGGTAAGATGACTGTCCGCTACATGGGCGGCGGTCACAAGAGGAAGTATCGTCTGATCGACTTCAAGCGAGAGAAAGATGGTGTTCCAGCTGTAGTTAAGACAATCGAGTACGATCCGAACCGTTCGGCTCGTATCGCCCTGCTCTTCTACGCTGATGGTGAAAAACGTTACATTATTGCTCCTAATGGACTGCAGGTTGGTGCAACCCTGATGTCAGGATCGGAGGCAGTGCCTGAGGTAGGTAATGCCCTTCCGCTGGCTAACATCCCCGTCGGTACCGTCATCCACAACATTGAGATGCGTCCCGGCCAGGGTGCCAAACTCGTTCGTTCGGCTGGTAATTTTGCTCAGTTGACTTCTCGTGAGGGTAGCTATTGTGT
>JAFYPG010000008.1 GCA_017547605.1 Prevotella sp. | reverse complement strand
GGTCTGGGTGCCCACGACGGTGCTACTAATATCGGTGCCTCTGTCATCCCTATCTCCTCTGGTAACACCCAGAAGCAAATGACGTTGATGCACGACTTTGGTACGACTATCCTCTGTTGTACGCCGTCGTATGCGATGTTCCTTGGTGAGGCCCTGAATGAATGCGAGTGGCCGCGTGAGGAGTTCAAGCTGAAGATCGGCGCCTTCGGTGCTGAGCCTTGGACGGAGAAGATGCGCGTCAAACTGCAAGAGTCGTTAGGCATCAAGGCCTACGATATCTATGGTCTGAGCGAGATTGCTGGTCCTGGTGTCGGCTACGAGTGCGAATGTCAGCACGGCACCCACCTCAATGAGGATTATTTCTATCCTGAGATCCTGGATCCCAATACGGGTGAGCCATTGCCAGAGGGTACCTTCGGTGAACTGACCTTCACGCATCTGACGAAGGAAGGTATGCCGCTGCTGCGCTACCGTACCCACGACCTGACGGCCCTCCACTATGATAAGTGTGCGTGCGGACGTACGCTCGTACGCATGGACCGTATTCTCGGCCGTTGCGACGATATGCTTATCATCCGTGGCGTGAACGTGTTCCCGTCACAGATCGAGGATGTCATCCTGAAGTTGCCCGAGTATGAGCCTCACTTCCTGCTCATCGTCGATCGCGTGAACAATACTGACACCTCCGAACTGAAGGTCGAGGTGAAGGAGGACTACTTCACCGACGATATGGCTACGATGGTGGGTCTGCAGAAGAAACTCGAAGCCGAGTTGCGCAGTGTCATCGGTCTGGGCTTCAAGGTGAAACTCGTGGAGCCGAAGGGTATCGAGCGCTCCGAGGGCAAGGCCAAGCGCGTCATTGATAAGCGACAGTTATAAAACAAAACTATAAAGATTATGAAAGCAAAACAATTATCCGTATTCCTCGAAAACAAGTCTGGACGACTGACCGAGGTGACAGAGGCCTTAGGGGCTGCTGGTATCAACCTGTCTGCTATGAGTATTGCCGACAACAGCGATTTCGGTATTCTGCGTTGTATCGTGTCTGATCCCGACAAGGCCTATCAGGTATTGAAGGAGAAGCACTTCGCCGTGAAGATCACCGACGTCATCGGCTTCGTCTGCCCGAACATCAGTGGTTCGCTGTCCGTGGTGCTGAAGCACCTGTCCGATAATGGTGTGTTCATCGAATACATGTATTCCTTCGCTAATGGTAATGTGGCTCATGTCGTGATCCGTCCGACAGATCTGGATCTGTGTGAGCGCATGCTGGCCGAGAAAAAGGTGGAACTGATGGCGGCCAACGACCTCTATCAGTTATAAATGATGGGAAACCGCAATTTTTCCTTCGGGAAATTTTGCGGTTTCACTTTTTCTGTGTACCTTTGCACGCGAATTTGAAAGGGCGCTTAGCTCAGCTGGTTTAGAGCATCTGCCTTACAAGCAGAGGGTCGGCGGTTCGAATCCGTCAGCGCCCACGACACAAAAAGAGCCCCGTCCTGCAGCCGTTGATGGTTGTGGACGTGGGTTGTAACGCGTTAAGGATATAGTAATTTTGGATAAAAAAGAAATGGATTTAAGTTTGCTGACCGCCATCTCGCCTATTGATGGCCGTTACAGGAGTAAGACAGAGCCGCTGGCAGAATACTTTTCGGAATATGCCCTTATCAGGTACAGGGTTCGTGTTGAGATCGAGTATTTTATCACTTTATGTGAACTGCCGTTGCCGCAATTGCAAGACATCAACCATTCGCTGTTCGACCAACTCCGTGATATCTACCGCCAGTTCACACCTGCTGATGCCCAGCGGGTGAAGGATATTGAGAAGGTGACCAATCACGACGTGAAGGCTGTGGAGTATTTCATCAAGGAACGGCTCGATGCCATGGGCGGCTTTGAAAAGTATAAGGAATTCATCCATTTCGGACTCACTTCCCAGGACATCAACAACACCAGTGTGCCCCTTTCCATCAAAGAGGCACTCGAAAACGTGTATTATCCCCTCGTAGAAGAACTGATTGAGCAGTTGCACGACTATGCCGAGCAGTGGAAGAATATCCCCATGCTCGCCAAGACCCACGGACAGCCCGCCTCTCCCACGCGTCTGGGTAAGGAGGTGATGGTCTATGTCTATCGTCTGGAAGAGCAGCTCCGCGGCCTGAAGGAGACACCCGTGACGGCAAAGTTCGGTGGTGCCACAGGTAACTATAACGCCCACCATGTGGCCTATCCCCAGTACGACTGGCGTGAGTTCGGCAACAGTTTCGTCAGTGAGAAACTGGGTTTGGAGCGTGAGCAATACACCACCCAGATATCGAACTATGACTGGTTGGGTGCCATCTTCGACGCTATGCGCCGTATCAACACCATCGTCATCGATCTTGACCGCGACTTCTGGATGTATATCTCCATGGATTACTTCAAGCAGAAGATCAAGAAGGGTGAGGTGGGCTCCAGTGCCATGCCCCATAAGGTGAACCCCATCGACTACGAGAATTCAGAGGGTAACCTCGGCATTGCCAATGCCATCCTGCAGTTCCTCGCTGCCAAACTGCCCGTGAGCCGTTTGCAGCGCGACCTGACCGACTCCACAGTGCTTCGTAACGTGGGTGTACCCATGGGTCATGCGCTCATCGCCTTCCAGAGCACGCTGAAAGGTCTGCGTAAGTTGATCCTCAACGAGGAGAAACTGCAGGAGGATCTTGACAATACGTGGGCTGTGGTGGCTGAGGCCATCCAGACCATCCTGCGTCGCGAGGCCTATCCCAATCCCTATGAGACCTTGAAGGCGCTGACGCGTACGAATGAGAAACTAACCGGCGAGAAGATCCGTAACTTCATCGAGACGCTCGAGGTGAGTGAGGAGGTGAAGGAGGAACTGCGCGCCATCACACCAGCAACCTATACAGGTATATAATCAACCAACAGTTATTATCAATAAGTATTAGTAAGAGTATTATTAGAAAGGAAAAAGTATCATGGATTTTGAAAACAACGAGAAAAAGCAAGAAGAGCCAACACAGCAGGAAGAAGGTTTCCAGAGAGAAGTAAGACCGGGACGCTCACCGCGTCCGCGTATCCATACAGGCCAGCGCCCGAATTTCGAGCGTCCCAATTACCATAATCACGACAATGATGAAGGCGGCTTCCGTCCCGAGGGTTTCGGAGCAGGTCTTCAGGGTGGTGCACCCCAGCGTGGTGGCTTCCGTCCCCGTAACAACTACGGTGGTGGCTATCAGCAGCGTCAGCAGGGTGGTTATGGTCAGCAGCGTCAGGGTGGTTATCAGCCCCGTAACAACTATGGACAGCGTCCTCAGGGTGAGGGTGGTTACCAGCCCCGTAATAACTACGGTCAGCGTCCTCAGGGCGAAGGCGGTTATCAGCCCCGTAATAACTACGGTCAGCGCCCACAGGGTGGCTATCAGCAGCGCCAGGGTGGTTATGGCCAGCGTCCTCAGGGCGGTTACGGCCAGCGTCCCCAGCAGGGTGGTTATGGCAAACCCTATGGTGCACCTTACAAGAAGGGTCCCCGTCAGCATACGGCCGACTATGATCCGAATGCAAAGTACAGCCTGAAGAAGCGTATCGAGTATAAGGAGGTCAACTATGATCCCAACGAGCCCCTGCGTCTGAACAAGTTCCTTGCCAATGCAGGTATCTGCAGCCGTCGTGAGGCCGATGAGTTCATCCAGGCAGGTGTTGTCACGGTGAATGGTGAGGTGGTGACCGAACTGGGTACCAAGATCCTCCGTACGGATGAGGTGAAGTTCCACGATCAGCCCGTGAAGATCGAGAAGAAGGTCTATGTGCTGTTGAACAAGCCGAAGGACTATGTGACCACCAGCGACGATCCCCAGCAGCGTAAGACCGTGATGGATCTCGTGAAGAACGCATGTCCTGAGCGCATCTATCCCGTTGGCCGTCTCGACCGTAACACCACGGGTGTGCTTCTGCTCACCAACGACGGTGACCTGGCTTCGAAACTGACGCACCCGAAGTATCTGAAAAAGAAGATCTACCACGTGTTCCTCGATAAGAACGTCACCGCTCATGACCTGCAGCAGATTGCCGACGGCATCCAGTTGGAGGACGGTGAGATCAAGGCCGACGATGTGCAGTATGCCAGTCCGACGGATAAGAAGCAGGTGGGCATCGAGATCCACAGTGGTAAGAACCGTATCGTGCGCCGTATCTTCGAGAGCCTCGGCTATCGCGTGCAGAAACTCGACCGTGTGCAGTTCGCCGGTCTCACGAAGAAGAACCTGAAGCGCGGTAACTGGCGTTACCTCACTGAGGAGGAAGTAGATCGTCTGCGCATGGGCGCTTATGAGTAATAAGATTGATTATTGACAATGAAACGTACTAAGATTATTGATGTGCTGAAGAGCACGGAATATGGTAAGGAAGTCTGCGTGAAGGGTTGGGTGCGTACGCACCGCAGTTCTAAGGCTGTTGACTTCATTGCCCTCAACGATGGTTCAACCATTAAGAACGTACAGATTGTGGTGGATCCTGCCAAGTTCGACGAGCAGTTACTGAAGGATATCACTACTGGTGCCTGTATCAATGCCGAAGGTGTGCTGGTGGAGAGTCAGGGTGCCGGACAGAGCAGTGAGATTCAGGCTATAAAACTTGAGGTCTATGGTCTCTGTGGCAACGACTATCCCATGCAGAAGAAGGGTCAGAGTTTCGAGGCGATGCGTAAGAACGCCCACATGCGTCTGCGCACGAACACCTTTGGTGCCGTGATGCGCATCCGCCATAACATGGCGATGGCCATCCACACCTATTTCCATGAGCATGGCTTCTTCTATTTCCATACGCCACTGATCACGGCTTCTGACTGTGAGGGAGCAGGTAATATGTTCCAGGTGACCACGAAGAACCTCTACGACCTGAAGAAGGACGAGAATGGCAAGATCATCTACGATGACGACTTCTTCGGCGAGCAGACCTCACTGACCGTATCTGGTCAGCTCGAAGGTGAACTCGGTGCTACGGCCCTGGGTGCCATCTATACCTTTGGTCCTACGTTCCGCGCTGAGAACTCCAATACCCCTCGCCACTTGGCAGAGTTCTGGATGGTCGAGCCCGAGGTGGCCTTCCTGGATCAGGAAGAACTGATGGATCTCGAGGAGGACTTCATCAAGTACTGCGTGCGCTGGGCCCTCGACAACTGTAAGGACGACCTCGCCTTCTTGAATCAGATGATTGATAAGACACTCATCGAGCGCCTTGAGGGTGTGCTGAAGGAGACCTTCGTGCGTCTGCCTTATACCGAGGGTATCAATATCCTGCAGGAGGCCATCAAGAACGGTAAGAAGTTCGAATTCCCCTGCAACTGGGGTGACGACCTGGCCTCGGAGCACGAGCGCTACCTCGTGGAGGAGCACTTCAAGAAGCCCGTCATCATGACCGACTATCCGCGTGCGTTCAAGTCGTTCTATATGAAGCAGAACCAGGATACTGCCGACGGCGGTTCCGTAGGCTACAAGGGTGCTGTGGCTCCTGGTCCTACCATGCAGGGTACCGATGTGCTCTTCCCCCAGATTGGTGAGATCATCGGCGGTTCTGTCCGTGAGGAGAGTTACGACAAACTGATGGCGGAGATCGAGCGCCGTGAGATGGATCAGACCCATCTCTGGTGGTATATCGACACCCGTCGCTGGGGTTCATGTCCCCATGCCGGCTTCGGCCTCGGTTTCGAGCGTCTGATCCTCTTCGTGACGGGCATGCAGAACATCCGCGACGTCATCCCGTTCCCGAGAACCCCGAAGAGTGCAGAGTTCTAAACGAGTTTGATACCTTCGTCATCTATAATGATCAGCCGTCGGCGATACAGGTCGCCGATGGCTTTTTTGTATGCTTTCTTGGAGACCTGGAAACGGTCGTAGATCAGTTCGGCAGGCGACTTGTCACCGAGGTTACAGCGGCCGTCGTTCTCGTAGAGGTAGCGCAGCAGCACCTCCGCGAAGTCGAGGGTGTGCTGACGGCCCGTGGGCTGGAGGGTGATGTCGATCTTGCCGTCCTGGCGCACATGGTCGATATAGCCCGTCAGGCGGTCGCCGCTGTGCAGGGGCTGGAAGATCTGGTTGTCGTAGATCTGGCCCTGGTAGCGGTTATCGACGATGCACTTGAAGCCGAGGTCGGTCTTCTGCCAGACGAGGATGTCGGCAGGGGTGCCATGGCTCAAACTGTCCTGTCCTTCGGCCACCTCTTCTTGGGAAGAAGGGGTGCTGAGATACTTCTCCACCTTGGCAGTGGCCATCAGGCGGTAACTGTCTTCGTCGAGTTTGACATATACGATGTAGCGCTGCCCCTGTTCCATGCGCTTCTTCTGCTCTCGGAAGGGACAGAAGAGATCCTTCATGAGGCCCCACTTCAGGAAGGCACCGTATTGGTTCACCCACGCCACTTCAAGACAGGCGAACTCGCCCACTTTGGCATAGGGATGTTCGGTGGTGGCCACGGGGCGCTCATCTTGGTCGAGGTAGATGAACACTTCTATCTCGTCACCAATGTGCATATCCTTTGTCACATAGCGCTGGGGCAGGAGGATCTCGCCCTCCTCGCCACCGTCAAGATATAGGCCGAAATCGACCTTCTTGACTATTCTGAGGGTGGTGTAGTCTCCGAGTCTAAGCATATCTCTGGTGTCTTGATGGTGGTTTCAGGGGTTTCGATGAGACCGTCGCGCAGATGAATGGTGCGGTCAGTGATGGCAGCGAGCGATTCGTCGTGGGTAACGATGACAAAGGTCTGGCCGAACTTGTCGCGCAGGTCGAAGAAAAGCTGGTGGAGCTCCTCCTTGTTCTTCGTGTCGAGGGAGCCGGATGGCTCATCGGCGAGAATCACGGCGGGGTTGTTGACGAGGGCACGGGCCACGGCTACGCGCTGTTTCTCACCGCCCGAGAGTTCGTTGGGCTTGTGCGAAGCACGGTCTTTCAGGTTCATGAAGTCGAGCAGTTCCTCAGCACGCCGCTTAGCCTGACGGCGTGACATACCGGCGATATAGGCGGGGATCATGATGTTCTCGATGGCCGTGAACTCAGGCAACAGCTGGTGGAACTGGAACACGAAGCCGATATGGCGGTTGCGGAAGTCTGCCAGTTTTTTCTTTGACAGACGGCTGGTGTCGATGCCATCGACGATGACCTCACCGCTGTCAGGACGGTCGAGGGTGCCGATGATCTGCAGCAGCGTGGTCTTGCCCGCTCCACTGGGGCCTACGATACTGACCACCTCACCCTTGTCGATATGCAGGTCGATGCCTTTGAGCACCTGCAGTGAGCCGAAACTCTTCGTGATATTCTTGATAGTAATCATAATTTCTAATTTCTAATTCCTAATTCCTCATCTCCTTATGTATCCAGCGCAGGATCGTATCGTAGATACTCTTCTCCTCATGGTGCTGAGCCTCGGTAAAGCTCATGCGATCCTCCTTCTGCACACCGAACTGGTCGGGGAAGATAATCATCAGGTTCTTGCCTGAGAAGTGCTTCTGCAGTTCGTCGGGCAGTCGCTCCAAAGCGTTCTTATACGAGATGGTACCCTTACGGGCGGTGACCACCACGAAGAGATGGTCTTCTGCCACCTGTGAGGCCAACTGTGGTAACTCGTTCCAGTGACCCATCGGCGTGTATTCCGCCCTGACGCTGGCGTGGCGGTTGTTGATGTATTCAGCGATGAGCACCAGTGACTCGTTGCGCCCATGGAACTGGATGCGGCAGTCGAGTTGTTCTGCCAGACGGCTCAGACGCTCCAGCCAGCGGTGGAAGCCCGGCTCGAACTCCGCCCGTGAAGGTACCACCACACGGATGCGGCGCAGGGTGGACATCGGCTGTACGAAACGCATGAGGATGATCTGACGGTTCAGACCGTTGTAGAGGCTCTGGATGAACTCTCCCCAGAAACGGGGGTTGATGTCGGTATGCACGTGCATACCCATGATGATCTCCGAACAGGCGAACTCGCGGAAGGCATGCTTGATGCCGTTGGCGATGTTCGTGGCCAGACGCACCTGTGTCTGCACCTTCACCTCCGAGGCACTGGCCTGCTGCTGGAGTTGTTCCAGCAGTCGGATACCCTGCTCGCGGGCGAGGTTACTGTTCTGTCCGTCATACACCACGTTGAGAGCCACGAGTTCGCGGTTCAGACGTTGGTTGCGCGTCAGCAGCGCCAAGTAGAGCAGTTGCGGGGCAATCTCCGGGTATTTCACGCAGAGCAGGATCTTCTCGTCGTCGTCCTTGGGTGTGTCTGCCTGCAGGTGGGCCTTCTCCTGGATGATGATCTTCTGGGCGGCATGCTCCGTCATCAGCGTACTGATCACACAGGTGAAGAGGATCATCATCACCACACCGTTGAGCATGATATCGTTGATGAGGTATTCGCCAGGGGCCACCTCGAGGCGCATGCCCACCATCACCATGGCGATGGCACCGGCAGCGTGGGCGGAGGTCAGTCCGAACATCATGTGACCGTCGGCCTTCGACAGACGGAACAGCAGACTGGAGATGTAGGCTGCCAGGGCCTTTCCGAAGGTGCCGAAGAACACGATGAGGAACACGATCCACACCATGTCGAGTCCCGAGAAGATCGTGCGCACGTTGATGAGCATGCCCACACCAATCAGGAAGTAGGGGATGAACAGGGCGTTGCCGATAAACTCGATGCGGTTCATCAGGGGCGACACGTGGGGGATATAGCGGTTGAGGATCAGTCCTGAGAAGAAGGCACCGAAGATGCCCTCGATGCCGATGAGCGAGGTGAGGGCCGCACTGAGGAACATGATGCCCAGCACGAAGATATACTGCATCACCGCATCACTGTAACGGCGCAGGAAGTAACGTGTGAGCCTCGGGATGAACAAAAGGCTGCCTGCACAGAAGGCCGTGAACTTCAGGATGAACAGTGGCCAGAAGTACCAGTTGGTGCCCTCGGTGAAGGCACCTGAGAGTGCTGCAAGCATCACCAGGGCCATGAACAGTGAGATCATCGACGAGCCGACGCTGAGGCTGACGCTCGTATGCCGTTGCAGACCGTAGCGCCCGATGATGGGGTAGGCGATCAGCGTGTTCGAGGCCATGATACAGCCTAAGAGGAACGAGGCGGGATGGGAGTAGCCCAGTATCGTCTTCGCCATCACGTAGGTCAAGATCAGGGGTACGAAACAGGTGAGCAGTCCGAAGATGATGAAGCGGCGGGAGTGCTTCTTCACGCCCTCCATGTCCATTTCGAGTCCGGC
>JAFYPG010000056.1 GCA_017547605.1 Prevotella sp. | reverse complement strand
TCGCCTGTCGTAGAGAGGGCTCCGGAGATCTGTCCGTCGGCACCCTCGGTCTTGATGATCATACAACCCAGATACAGCGGGTTCTTAATCAACTTACGGGCCTCTTCAATGGTCATGCCCTTGCTTTTGCGAATCTCGGCCAGTTTCTCGGCCAGTTCTTCGCTCTTCTCATAGTTCTCAGGATCAATCAGGGTGGCCTTGCCAATATTCTGCAAGCCCTTTTCCTTTGCCAAAGCCTCAACTTTTACAGGATTACCAATCAGGATAATGTCTGCAAGATCATCACCTAAAGCCCTGTCAGCCGCACAGAGTGTACGTTCCTCCTCTGCCTCAGGGAGCACGATGCGCTGTTTGTTAGACTTAGCGCGAGCCACAATTTGACTTAATAAATCCATAATCTTTACTATATTAAAATGTTCTTATATATATATCATTGCAATTCCTTTGTCAGGATACTCTCCAGTTCCTCAGGAGAAAGACGCAGACGGAACTCACCTCTATGGGCAATGGAGATGCTACCCGTCTCCTCACTGACAACAACGGCCACCGCGTCACTCTCTTGAGAGATACCCATGGCCGCGCGGTGGCGAAGACCCAGTTCCTTCGGAATATCGAGATCATGGCTGACTGGCAGGATGCAACCTGCCGCCTTGACACGCTTTCTCGAAATGATCACTGCACCGTCGTGCAATGGTGAGTTCTTGAAGAAAATATTCTCTAACAAGCGCTGGTTGATGTTCGCATCAATCACGTCACCAGTAGCCATAATGTCATCCAACGGCACAGACTGCTCTATAACGATCAAGGCGCCAACCTTCCCCCTACTCATATTCATGGCCGACATCACGATAGGCATGATAGTCTCTTTGACATCCTTTTGTTCCTTTTCCTTTCCTTTTGAGAAAGTCAAAAACCGGATAACCGCACGCATCTTCTGGTGGGCACCCAAATTATAGAGGAACTTACGGATATCATCCTGAAAGAGCACAATCAAGGCGATGACACCCACACTGACCAACTTGTCAAGGATAGAACCCAACAAGCGCATCTGCAGCACCTGTGATACAAAAAGCCAGATGACAACGAACATCAGAATTCCACTGAACACATTCAGTGAACGTGAATCGCGCATCAGCCTATAGATGTAGTAGAGCATCAGGGCTACCAGCAGGATGTCAATGATATCTTTCAGTCCGAATTCGAAGAACATCTTATTTGTCTATTTGACCATTTAACAATTTCATCACTTTCACGCACTCCACGGCCTCCCTTACATCGTGCACTCTCAGAATACTGGCGCCTTTCATTAGGGCTATGGTATTGAGGGCAGTAGTACCATTGAGGGACTCCTCCGCTGTAAAGCCAAGCAACTTGTAGATCATCGACTTGCGAGAGATCCCGACCAACAAAGGCAAATCCATCACAGACAACTTCTCCAGTTCGTTCATCAGTTGGTAGTTCTGTTCCAGCGTCTTGCCGAAACCGAACCCAGGATCGAGGATAATGTCTTTCACACCCAGATCTCGTAACTGTTGTACTTTCTTAGAGAATCCCAGTAGCATATCCCGCAAGGTAGGCTGTACAGACATTAATATATAAGGTACACGGAGTTGGGCTACCATCCTGAACATGGCCGGATAGACCTCATCCGTCTGATCCAACGGTGTATTCACGATCCCTGTCAGGCCACCCTCGCTGACATCGTTGATGATGTCGGCTTCGAATTCTTCCACGACCATACGGGCCACATCAGGACGGAACGTATCAACAGAGATGACGGCATACGGTAATTCACGGCGTAGGATGCCCAATGCAAAGCGCAGACGAGCCATCTCTTCCGCCTCCGAGACCTCCGCAGCACCTGGACGGGTGGAGAAAGCCCCCACGTCAATGATGGTGCCACCTTCGGAGACAATCTGGTTGGCACGCTCGGCAATCTCCTGTTCTGTCTGTTTCCGACTCCCAGCATAGAAAGAGTCGGGCGTTACGTTCAGGATACCCATCACCTGCGGCTCGCCGAGATCCATCAATCTACCGTGTACATTAATCGTATAGTCCATTTTCGCCCACAAAGATACGAAATAATTCATAATTTATAGTTCTTAGTTCATAGTTTTTTTGTAATTTTGCCGCAAATTCACGAAGTTTATGGATATCAAGGAACTTTATAAGCTTTATCAGCAACATCCCTGCATCACTACCGACAGTCGCGACTGTCCCGAGGGCAGTATCTTTCTGGCCTTGAAAGGCGAGACATTCGACGGTAACAAATTTGCGGTTGCAGCCCTCGAAAAAGGTTGTGCATACGCTATCGTAGATGACAAAGCCGTTATCCCTGCCGATGATGACAGACTCATCCTCGTCGATGATTGCCTCCAGACCTTCAAGGATCTGGCCCGTGAACATCGCCGACAGTTCGACATCCCCGTTATTGGCATCACAGGTACCAACGGTAAGACCACCACGAAAGAGCTGATTGCCGCCGTGCTCTCTCAGAAATACAACGTGCTTTATACCCAAGGTAATTTCAACAACGATGTAGGCGTACCCAAGACGCTTTTCCGTCTCACAAAAGAACACGAGATCGCCGTCGTTGAGATGGGTGCCAGCCATCCTGGCGACATCAAGACACTTGCTGAGACAGCGGAGCCTACCTGCGGTCTGATCACCAATGTCGGCAAAGCCCACTTGTTGGGATTCGGATCCTTCGAGGGAGTGATTAAGACGAAGTGCGAACTCTACGATTTCCTCCGTACCCGTGAGGACGGCCTCATCTTCCTGAATGCCGACAACGACTATCTCGTGGATCAGATTGGCGACGAGGAAAATCTCTGGATATCTCCCTACTCCACTGACCCAGAGAAGCAATACAGTTGTATCAGTGGCGAGGTCATCGCCTGTGATCCTTTCCTGAAGTTCCGTTGGCGCGAGCCGTTAATGACGCTCGAGGAGGAAGGGCGCAGCACGAAGTGGCACAAGGTTCAGACCCAACTTATCGGGGCCTATAACATCGACAACCTATTAGCAGCCATCGCCGTGGGCATCAACTTCGGTGTGGATCGCAAGAAAATCTGTGCAGCCCTGGAGGAATACACCCCCAGCAATAACCGCAGTCAGATGACCGTTACGGCCAAGAATCACCTCGTGGTGGATGCCTACAACGCCAACCCCACATCGATGATGGCTGCTTTGGAGAACTTCAGTCTCATGCAGGCTGAGAAGAAAATGGCGATCCTTGGCCAGATGGGTGAGTTGGGAGCAGACAGTGACAAAGAGCACCGCCTGATGATCAACTATCTGGAGTCTGCAGGCTATGATGAGGTATGGCTCGTAGGTGACAATTTCCTCGATATCCCCTGTCCCTTCAGGAAGTTCCATGATGTCGAGGAAGTGAAGACCGCCATCCAGGAGCATTGTCCGGAAGGTTATTACATTCTCATCAAGGGCAGCAACAGCAATAAACTCTTCCAACTGCCCGAATTGCTGTAAGCATGAAGAAGTGGACTTGTCTGATCGTCGTTCTACTTGTTCTTTTGACAATCAGTTGTCAGAAGCAGAGAGAGATGGACGAGGGTAACGCCATCTATTACTGGCGCAC
>JAFYPG010000055.1 GCA_017547605.1 Prevotella sp. | reverse complement strand
GCAGAGGACTATGCCGTGATGGAAGACTACACCCGTAAGATCTTCGCCCGCGGACAAGAGATCGCCGCCAAGCGCGGACTGATCCTCGTGGATACGAAATATGAGTTCGGCAAGCGCGACGGTAAGGTGTATCTCATTGACGAGATTCACACCCCCGACTCCAGCCGTTACTTCTACGCCGAGGGCTATGAGGAGAAACTCGCCAAGGGTGAGCCGCAGCGCCAGTTGTCGAAAGAGTTCGTACGCCAGTGGCTCATCGAGCATAACTTCATGAACGAACCCGGACAGGTGATGCCCGAGATTACCGACGAGTACGCTGAGAGCGTATCGGAGCGTTATATCGAACTGTATGAGCACATCGTCGGCGAGAAATTCGAGCGCGAGCAGAGCGAGGGCGACATCGCCGATCGCATCGAGAAGAACGTCAGTGCATGGCTGTCGGCTTTCAAGAGCCGCTAATGTTTAATGTTTAATCATTAATGTACCGCCAGGAGACGATCAAGCCCTATGAGGCTGAAGCCGGGAAGGCTGCACAGGTGGAACAGATGTTCGACAACATCGCTCCAACCTATGACAAACTGAACCATCGTCTATCCTGGGACATTGACAAGGGCTGGCGACGGAAGGCCATCCGACAACTGGAGCCCTATAAGCCACAGACCCTGCTTGACATCGCCACCGGCACCGGTGACTTTGCCATCCTCGCGGCAGAGATGCTGCGACCTGAGAGGCTCGTCGGAGCCGACATCAGCGAGGGTATGATGGAGATCGGTCGTCAGAAGGTCAAGGCTAAAGGACTACAGGACATCATCTCTTTCGAAAAAGAGGACTGTCTGGCCCTCTCCTATCCCGACGGTAGTTTTGATGCTGTGACAGCGGCCTTCGGCATCCGTAACTTCGCCGACCTGGACAAAGGACTAATGGAGATGTGCCGTGTACTGAAAGAGGGAGGACACCTGAGCATCGTGGAACTGACAACACCCGTCAACTTTCCGATGAAACAACTCTTCCATGTCTATTCCCATACGGTACTGCCGCTCTACGGACGACTCATCTCGAAGGACACCAGTGCCTACGCGTATCTGACGAAGACCATTGAGGCCTTTCCTCAGGGAGAGCGGATGGTGGAGATCCTCAAGAAGGCGGGGTTCAAGGAAGCGTCGTTCAAACGACTGACTTCCGGCATCTGCACGATGTATTTTGCAACTAAATAATACACGAGACATATGGACAAGTACGGTTTAATAGGCTACCCACTGGGACATTCGTTCTCCATCAGTTACTTCAACCAGAGGTTTGCTGACGAGGGAATCAATGCCAAGTACGAGAATTATGAAATTCCCAGTATTGACATCCTGCCGGAAATACTCGACAAAAATCCCGAACTCAAGGGACTGAACGTGACCATCCCCTATAAGGAGAAGGTCATTCCTTTTTTGGATTCCCTCTCTCCTGAGGCACGGGCTATCGGGGCCGTCAACGTGATCCGTATCACCCATGAGAAGAACGATATCATCCTCAAGGGCTATAATAGCGATGTCATCGGCTTTACCCAGAGTATTGAGCCGATGCTCGACAAAAAATGGCATAAGAAGGCCCTGGTTCTCGGTACTGGTGGTGAGTCGAAGGCCATCAGTTATGGGTTGAAGTCATTAGGACTGGAACCTATCTTGGTAAGCCGCTACGAACGTCAGGACACCATTCAGTATAAAGACATCACACCTGAAATCATCAAGGAGTATAATGTCATCGTGAACTGCACACCATTGGGCATGTATCCTCACACGGAGGAATGCCCTGACCTGCCCTACGAGGCCATGGACAATCATACCATCCTCTACGACCTCATCTACAACCCGGATCAGACCCTCTTTATGCGCAAGGGAGCCGAACGGGGAGCAGATGTCAAAAACGGACTGGAAATGTTGCTCCTGCAGGCCTTTGCCTCATGGGAGTTTTGGAACGGGAAGGAAAAGTGAGGCGCGGGCGCGAAATGATAAATGACAAATGACAAATGATAAATGATAAATATGGATAACCGTTATATGATGAGGGGCGTGAGTGCCGCCAAGGAGGACGTACACGCCGCTATTAAGAACATCGACAAGGGAATCTTCCCGCAGGCCTTCTGCAAGATTATCCCTGACATTCTGGGAGGTGACCCCGAGTATTGTAACATCATGCATGCCGACGGTGCCGGTACGAAGTCGGCACTGGCCTATATGTACTGGAAAGAGACGGGTGACCTCTCCGTCTGGAAAGGTATTGCACAGGATGCCATCGTGATGAACACCGACGACCTGCTCTGTGTGGGTGCTGTGGATAATATCCTTGTCAGTTCAACCATCGGACGCAACAAAATGCTGATCCCCGGTGAGGTGATCTCGGCCATCATCAACGGTACCGACGAACTGCTTGCCGAACTGCGTGAGATGGGTATCGGCATCTATCCCACAGGCGGTGAGACAGCCGACGTAGGCGACCTCGTCCGTACGATCATCGTCGATTCCACCGTCACCTGTCGTATGAAACGAAGTGACGTCATCGACAATGCCAATATCCGTCCGGGTGACGTCATCGTAGGACTTTCCTCCACAGGTCAGGCTACCTACGAAAAGCGTTATAATGGCGGTATGGGCAGCAACGGTCTGACCTCTGCCCGTCATGATGTGTTTGCCAAATATCTGGCAGAGAACTATCCTGAGAGTTACGACCACGCCGTACCCGACGAACTCGTCTATAGCGGCAAATACAAACTGACAGACGCCGTCGAGGGCTCGCCCGTGGATGCCGGACAACTGGTATTATCGCCTACACGCACCTATGCTCCTGTCATCAAGAAACTGCTCGACGAACTGCGTCCGGAGATTCACGGTATGGTACACTGCACGGGTGGTGCCCAGACAAAGGTGCTGCACTTCGTCAGTGACAACTGTAAGGTCATCAAGGACAACATGTTCCCCGTGCCCCCACTCTTCCGTGCTATCCACGAGTGCTCAGGTACCGACTGGAAGGAGATGTACCAGGTATTTAACATGGGACACCGTATGGAGATCTACGTCCGTCCGGAGGTGGCTGACAAGGTCATTGCTATCAGCAAGAGTTTCAACATCGACGCCCAAATCATCGGCCACATTGAGGAAGGAAAGAAGAGTCTGACCATCCAGTCTGAATTCGGCACATTTGAATATTAATATGGACAATAACAGTATATTACAGAAATTGGACGGACTGGAGGCCCGCTTCGAGGAGGTATCGACCCTGATTACCGACCCCGACGTGATAGCCGACCAGAACCGTTTTGTAAAACTTACCAAGGAATACAAGGACTTAGGCGACATCATGGATGCCCGCAAGCGGTATATCGCCTGTCTGAACGGCATCAAGGAGGCGAAGGATATCCTCGCCAACGAGACAGACCCCGAGATGAAGGAGATGGCCCGTGAGGAACTGGCTGCCAACGAAGAACTCCAGCCTAAACTCGAGGAGGAGATCAAGATCGCCCTCATTCCGAAGGATCCTGAGGATGCCAAGAACGTACAGATGGAGATCCGTGCAGGAACAGGCGGCGACGAGGCCTGTCTGTTTGCCGGTGACCTGTTTAAGATGTATAAGAGTTATTGCGAGTCGAAAGGCTGGCAACTCTCGATCACCAGTGTCTCAGAAGGTGCCGTGGGCGGCTATAAGGAGATCGACTTCGCTGTATCAGGCGCCGATGTCTATGGCACCCTGAAATATGAGAGTGGCGTTCATCGTGTACAGCGTGTGCCTGCCACAGAGACCCAGGGACGTATGCACACCTCGGCAGCCACGGTGGCCGTATTGCCGGAGGCCGATAAGTTTGAGGTACATGTCAACGAGGGTGAGATCAAGTGGGACACTTTCCGCAGTTCAGGTGCCGGTGGTCAGAACGTGAACAAGGTAGAGTCCGGTGTCCGTCTGCGTTATATGTGGAAGAATCCCAATACCGGCGAGACGGAAGAGATCCTCATCGAGTGTACGGAGACGCGCGACCAACCGAAGAACAAGGAGCGCGCCCTCTCACGCCTCTATACCTTTATCTATGACAAGGAACATCAGAAGTATATGGACGATATCGCCTCACGCCGTAAGAGTCTCGTCTCGACAGGCGACCGCAGTGCGAAGATCCGTACTTATAACTTCCCACAGGGACGTGTGACGGATCACCGCATCGGCTATACCACCCACGACCTACAGGGCTTCCTTGGCGGTGACATCCAGGCCATGATCGATGCCCTGACAGTGGCAGAGAACGCAGAACGAATGAAAGAAACAGAATTATGAACAGAGAAGAGTTAATTCAACAGATACGTGAGAAGCAGAGTTTTCTCTGTGTAGGACTTGATACGGATCTCAACAAGATCCCACAGTGTATTATCGACGAGGCCAAAGCCAAGGATGGTGAAGATTACATCTTCAGGGCACTCTGTGAGTTCAACGCCCTTATTATCGACGCCACGGCCCCCTACTGTGTGGCCTACAAGCCGAATCTGGCTTTCTACGAGGCCTACGGCGTAGATGGCATCCTGGCCTTCGAGGCGACCATCGACTACCTCAAAGAGGAATACCCCAACCACTTCATCATCGCCGACGCTAAGCGCGGCGATATCGGCAACACCTCAAAGATGTATGCCAAGACCTTCTTTGAGGAATATGATGTGGATGCCCTGACCGTGGCTCCCTATATGGGTGAAGACTCTGTAACACCCTTCCTTGGTTATGACGGCAAATGGGTCATCCTGCTGGCTTTGACATCGAATAAGGGCTCACACGACTTCCAGTTGACGGAAGACGCCAACGGCGAGCGCCTCTTTGAAAAGGTACTGAAGACCTCACAACAGTGGGGCAATGCCGACAACATGATGTACGTCGTGGGGGCCACCCAAGGTCAGATGTTCAAGGATATCCGCCAGGTAGCGCCTGATCATTTCCTGCTTGTTCCCGGTGTGGGTGCCCAGGGCGGTTCGCTACAGGAGGTCTGCAAATACGGTATGACAAAGGATTGTGGTCTGCTCGTGAATTCTTCCCGTGGGATTATCTATGCCTCCAACGGTGAGGACTTCGCAGAAGTGGCCGCCCAGAAAGCAAAAGAACTCCAGCAGGAGATGGCGGCAGAACTGAAAAAGGCGGGTATCTAACTCATTGATCCGTGAAGGAAGCCAAGATCATCAACGACCCTGTCTTTGGGTTCATTAAGATACCCCGTGGACTGCTCTATGGCATCGTAGAACATCCACTGTTCCAGCGTCTTAACCGCATCAACCAGTTGGGACTGGCCTCTGTGGTCTATCCCGGTGCCCGACATACCCGTTTCCAGCATTCCTTGGGCGCTTTTCATCTGATGACAGAGGCTGTACTCTCACTCCAACAGAAAGGCATCTTTATCTTCGATACGGAGGCTGAGGCCGTTCAGGCTGCTATTCTGATGCATGACATCGGTCACGGTCCTTTCTCCCACGTACTGGAGGATACCCTCATTCATGGCATCTCACACGAAGATATCTCCTTGATGATGATGGAGGAGATCAATAAGCACTTCAACGGACAACTGAACCTGGCTATCTCTATCTTCAAAGGAGAATACCCTAAGAATTTCCTGCACCAGTTGATTTCCAGTCAACTCGATATGGATCGTCTTGACTATCTGCGACGTGACTCTTTCTATACGGGGGTGACAGAAGGGAATATCGGCTCTGCCAGGATCATTAAGATGCTCAACGTGGTAGATGACACATTGGTGGTTGACCATAAGGGCATCTACTCGTTGGAGAACTACCTGACCACCCGTCGGTTGATGTACTGGCAGGTGTATCTGCACCGAACTTGTGTCGCTTATGAGAAAGTTCTTGTCAATCTGTTGACTCGCGCCAAGGATCTGATCAGGTCGGGACAGGAGGTCTTTGCCTCCCCCGCCCTGCACTATTTCCTCTGTAACAACGTGGATAGGGAGTGGTTCAACACCCACCCGGAAGCATTGGCTAACTACGAGGAACTCGACGACTCCGATATCTGGAGTGCCATGAAGGCATGGAAACATCACAAAGACAAGATCTTATCAACATTGGCTACAGATATGCTTGATCGTCATATCTTCAAAGTAGAAGTCTCTGAAGAACCTGTCGAAGAGAGTAAAATTGAAGCGATTTCCAGTAGTATTGCAGCCCAAATGGACATCACTTCAGAGGAGGCCAAGCACTATATGATGAGCATCAATGAGATTCAGAAAGACATGTATAATGTTGATGATGACAGTATCGCAATACTTTACAAAAACGGAGAAATCAGAGATATTTCCGAGGCTTCCGAATTGCTAAATGTTCAATTACTTTCTAAAAAAATAAGAAAATATTACCTCTGTTATCAACGTTTTGAATAATAATTGTTACCTTTGCACAATATTTAAATAGACACCCAATTATTTATGGAGTTTACAGCAAAACAAATCGCAGAGTTCGTACAAGGCCGGGTTGAAGGTGACGAGAATGCCACTGTCAATACTTTTGCCAAAATTGAAGAGGGAGTGACAGGTGCCATCTCTTTTCTGTCGAATCCCAAATATACACACTATATCTACGAGACGAAATCCAGTGTGGTGCTCATCAACGAGGATGTCGTTTTGGAAAAGCCCGTCAGTGCCACACTGATCCGCGTGAAGAACGCTTATGAGTGCGTGGCCAGATTGCTTCAACTTTACGAGTCGATGAAGCCCAAAAAGACAGGCATCGATGAGAAGGCTTCCATCTCATCCAAGGCGACAATAGGCAAAGATGTCTATATTGGTCCCTTCGCCGTGATTGGTGACGGAGCCGTGATTGGCGACGGTACGCAGATCTACCCCCATACGGTGATCGGTGACGGTGTGACTGTTGGTGAAAGATGTCTGCTCTACCCTAACGTAACCATCTATCAAGGTTGTAAACTGGGAAATAACGTGACCATCCATGCAGGTAGCGTCATCGGAGCCGATGGCTTCGGGTTTGCGCCTAACACAGAAGGTTACGACAAGATACCGCAGATCGGTATCGTCATCATTGAGGACAACGTGGAAATCGGTGCCAACACCTGTATTGACCGTTCGACGATGGGACAGACCATCATCCATCAGGGTGTCAAACTGGACAACCTGATTCAGGTGGCCCATAACTGCGAGATCGGAGAGAATACGGTGATGTCAGCCCAGGCCGGTATGGCCGGATCGACGAAGATCGGTGCCTGGTGCATGGTCGGAGGTCAGGCTGGCTTCGCTGGTCATATCCAGGTTGCCGACAAGACGTTTGTTGGTGCCCAGTGCGGTGTCATCAAGAATACGAAGGGCAATGGCGAGACGTTGATCGGCTCTCCCGCCATGGAGCCCAAGATGTTCTTCAAGGCCAAAGCCATCTATCCGAAACTACCGGATATGTATCGTCAGATTGCCGCCCTACAGAAAGAAATTGATGAACTGAAAAAGAAATAACGAGATATGAAACAAAAGACACTGAAAGGCAGTTTTTCACTCTTCGGTAAAGGACTGCATACTGGTTTGAACCTCACTGTTACATTTAATCCCGCTCCTGAGAATACAGGCTATAAGATCCAGCGCATTGACCTGGAAGGAGAGCCTGTGATCGATGCTGTGGCAGAGAACGTGATCGACACCCAGCGTGGTACCGTACTTGGCAAAGGAGATGCCAGGGTATCTACCGTTGAACACGGTCTTTCCGCCCTTTACGCCCTCGGCATCGACAACTGTAAGATACAGGTCAACGGTCCGGAATTCCCTATCCTCGACGGTTCTGCCATCCAATATGTGGAGAAGATCAACGAGGTAGGTATCGAGGAGCAAAATGCTCCCAAGGACTACTACGTGATTCGTAAGAAGATTGAAGTGAAGGACGACCAGAGCGGTTCGTGTATCACCATCCTTCCCGACGAGGATTTCTCGATTACAGCCATGTGCTCCTTCGAGTCGAAGTTCATCAACAGCCAGTTTGCCACCCTCGATGATCCGAAGAAATATCAGGAAGAGATTGCCAGCGCCCGTACGTTCGTCTTTGTGCGTGACATCGAACCACTGCTGCAGGCCAACCTCATCAAGGGCGGTGACCTCGACAACGCCATCGTGATCTATGAGCGCCAGACTACCCAGGAGCGCCTTGACATGTTGGCAGATATGCTACACGTAGAGCATCGGGATGCTACCGACTTAGGCTATATCCAGCACAAGCCCCTGCAATGGGACAACGAGTGTACACGTCATAAGTTGCTCGACATTATCGGTGATATGGCCCTCATCGGCAAGCCCATCAAGGGAAGGATCATTGCCACCCGTCCCGGTCACACCATCAATAACAAGTTTGCCCGTCTGATGCGCAAGGAAATCCGTAAGCATGAGATCCAAGCACCTATCTACGACCCCAACGAGGAGCCGGTGATGGACGTGAACCGCATCCGTGAACTGCTGCCCCACCGCTATCCCATGCAGTTGGTGGATAAGGTAGTGGAACTGGGTGCTACGACCATTGTGGGTATCAAGAACGTCACGGCCAACGAGCCTTTCTTCCAGGGACACTTCCCCCAGGAACCCGTCATGCCAGGCGTACTCCAGATTGAGGCGATGGCACAGTGCGGTGGTCTTTTAGTACTCAACACCCTCGAAGAGCCTGAGCGCTGGAGCACCTATTTCATGAAGATTGACGACGTCAAGTTCCGTAAGAAGGTGGTTCCTGGCGATACCCTGATCTTCAAGGTGGAACTGCTGGCGCCCGTCCGCCACGGCATCTCTTCCATGAAAGGTTATATTTTCGTAGGCGACCAGGTGGTTGCCGAAGCAACATTCACAGCCCAAATCGTAAAGAACAAATAAGATATGGCAAATCAGATACATCCCATGGCAGTTGTTGATCCCGAGGCCAAACTCGGTGACGGCAACATCATCGGTCCGTTCTGCGTCATCAACAAGAACGTCGTGATAGGTGATAACAATAAGTTTCTCAATAATGTGACCGTTCATTTCGGTGCCCGCATCGGCAACGGTAATGAGTTCTTCCCGGGTGCCAGCATCTCCACAAAGCCTCAGGACCTGAAGTTCCAGGGCGAGGAGACGACCTGTGAGATTGGTGACAACAACTCCATCCGTGAGAACGTCACTATCTCGCGTGGTACAGCCTCCAAAGGCAAGACCGTCGTAGGCAACGGGAATCTGTTGATGGAGAACATGCATGTGGCTCACGACTGCGTCATCGGCAACGGTTGTATCATCGGCAACTCCACGAAGTTTGCCGGTGAGGTGGTGGTCGATGACTATGCCATCATCTCTGCCACCTGTCTGTTCCATCAGTTTATCCGTGTAGGCAGTTATGTGATGTTCCAAGGCGGCTCACGCACCAGTATGGATATTCCTCCCTACGTCATTGCGGGCAAGGAACCCATCCGCTATGCCGGTGTCAACCTCGTTGGTCTGCGCCGCAGGGGATTCCCCCGCGAGACCATCGATGCCATCCACGAGGCCTATCGCATTATCTATTCCCAAGGTGTGGTGAAAGATGGTGTGGCCATGGCTCGCGAACAGTTCCCCGATTCCAAGGAGGTGGAATATATCTGCTCCTTCATCGAGAACTCCAAGCGCGGCATTATCAGATAACAGGCATCTGACCGTTGAATAAGACGCTGATAGTCATCACCGGACCTACTGCCGTCGGAAAGACCGCACTCTGTCTGGATATCGCCAAGCACTTTGATATTCCCATCATCAATGCCGACTCCAGACAGATCTTCCGGGAACTGAAGATCGGTACCGCCCGACCCACAGAAGAACAGATGCAGGAAGTCAAGCATTATTTCGTGGGAATGTTAGGATTGGAAGACTACTACAGCGCATCGCTCTTTGAACAGCAGGTACTCGAGTTGTTAGACCAACAGTTCCAAACGCATGACTATGCCCTGATGGCTGGTGGCAGTATGATGTATATCGACGCTGTATGTGATGGCATCGACGACATTCCCACCATTGATGACGCGACACGAGACTTGATGAAGAAACGGTTGGCAGAAGAAGGACTGGAAAAGCTATGTGAGGAATTGAAAATCCTCGATCCTGAGTATTACGACATCGTCGATCGTCAGAATCCCCGTCGTGTGGTGCATGCCCTTGAGATCTGTACCATGACAGGTAAGACCTACACCTCGTTCCGCAAACGGGAGAAACGGGAGCGTCCATTCCGCATCATCAAGATCGGTCTGAATCGTCCTCGCGAAGAGTTGTATGAGCGTATCAACAGAAGGGTGGATCAGATGATGGCCGACGGACTACTCGACGAAGTACGGAACCTCTATCCCCAGCGGAGTCTGAACGCCCTGAACACCGTGGGCTATAAAGAGTTGTTCGACTATCTCGACGGTCGCTGGTCACTCGAAGAAGCCGTAGAACGCATCAAGGGGAATACCCGCCGCTATGCCCGCAAGCAACTGACATGGTATAAGAAAGATGAACAGATCAGGTGGTTTCACCCTGACGATAAAGAAACGATTATTAACTACATATCACAGAAATGAAGCAGAAGATTTCCGAAATAGCCAGTCGTATCTGGCAGTGGATCAAACAGGCATGGTCATGGTATAAGAGTCTGTATAAAGGACGTCCATGGTATATCAAGACGATCACGATCATCGCTTCGCTCATCGTGTCATTCTTCCTGTATCTGGGAGCCGTGGATATCAATTTCCTCTGGCTCTTCGGCAAGTCGCCCTCGATGTCCACCATCAAGAACAAGCGTCCGGCTGCCGCCTCACAGATCTACAGTGCAGATGGTAAGATGATTGGTAAGTTCTTCAGCGAGAACCGTACACCCGTCACCTACGATGAGGTAAATCCCGTGTTCTGGAAAGCCCTGATAGATACCGAAGACGAGCGTTTCTACTCGCATAACGGCATCGACTATACGGCTTTTGCCGCTGTGCTGAAGGAATACATCCTCCACCGTGATGCCCGAGGGGCCTCCACCATCACCCAACAGTTGGCGAAGAACCTCTTCCGCACACGAAGTGAGTACTCCACGGGTCTGCTGGGGAGCATCCCTGGTTTGAAGATGCTCATCATGAAAAGTAAGGAGTGGATCACGGCCTACAAACTCGAGTTCTTCTTTACTAAAAACGAGATCCTGACGCAGTATGCCAATACCGTGGATTTCGGTTCCAACGCCTTCGGCATCAAGACAGCCTGCAAGACCTACTTCAACTGTAAGCCACAGGATCTGACCCCTGAGAATGCCGCCATCCTCGTGGGCATGCTCAAGGCCACCACCTATTATAATCCCCTTATCAACCCGGATAATTCGCTCAAGAGACGAAACATCGTGCTCGACCTCATGTGCCAACATGGAGACCTCACCCAAGCGGAGTGCGACTCCCTGAAAGCGCTTGGCATCAAACTCGACTACAGTGTGGAGAGTGCCTACGACGGTGATGCCAACTATTTCCGTGAGGCGGTGGCCGACTACCTGAAAGACTGGTGCGAGGAATACTTCGACAACCGCAACGCCCTATACACCGAGGGACTGAAAATCTACACCACCATCGACAGCCGTATGCAGAAATATGCCGATGAGGCTGCCGTCAAACAGATGAAGCAGGTGCAACAGACCTTCAACAACCACTGGGGAAGCATCAACCCCTGGCAGGACGAGCGACATGTCGAGATCAAGAACTTCATTGAGGATATTGCCAAGCGCCAGCCCGTCTATAAATACCTGACTAAGAAATACAACGGCAATGAGGATTCCATCAACTACTACCTGAACCTACCCCACCCCGTGAAGGTGTTCGACTACGAGAAAGGACAGGTGGTGAAGGAACTCTCCACGATGGACTCCATCCGTTACATGGTACGCTTCATGCACTGCGGTTTTGTGGCCATGAAACCGCAGACGGGTCAAGTGAAAGCCTGGGTGGGCGACATCGACTTCCACTCCTGGAAATACGACAAGGTGACGGCCATGCGCCAGCCCGGTTCCACCTTCAAACTC
>JAFYPG010000054.1 GCA_017547605.1 Prevotella sp. | reverse complement strand
CTCTTCGAACTGAAAAACTCGGTGACGAAGACCACCTCTGCCTTCTTCGAGCCGGCCCTCGACTATGTGGTGTGTAAGATTCCGCGCTGGGACCTGTCGAAGTTCCGTGGCGTCGATAAGGAGCTCGGTTCGTCGATGAAGAGTGTGGGTGAGGTGATGGCCATCGGCCGTAACTTCGAGGAAGCCCTGCAGAAGGGTCTGCGCATGATCGGCCAGGGGATGCACGGTTTCGTGGAGAACAAGGAGTTGCAGATCCCCGATATCGATGCCGCCCTTAGGGAGCCGACGGACAAGCGCGTGTTCGTGATCTCGAAGGCCATGCACCTGCCGGAATACACCATCGACCGCATCCACGAACTGACGAAGATCGACAAGTGGTTCCTCTATAAACTGAAGCATATCATCGATATCGATGAGCAGTTGAAGAAGCAGAATATCAATACGCTCGAGGAGAATCTGTTGCGCGAGGCGAAAGTGTATGGCTTTACCGATTTCCAGATTGCCAGAGCCATTGGTTTGGAGGGCGAGATCAGTACGATGCACGAGGCCCTGCTGTTGGTGCGTAACCGTCGTAAGCAACTCGGTATCCTGCCCGTGGTGAAGCAGATCGACACACTGGCCGCTGAGTATCCTGCCCAGACGAACTACCTCTATGTGACCTATTCAGGCGTGGCGAGCGATATCCAGTATGAGAACGACAAGAAGAGCATCATCGTGCTGGGTTCTGGTGCCTATCGCATCGGTTCGTCTGTGGAGTTCGACTGGTGCGGCGTGCAGGCGCTGAATACCATCCGCAAGGAGGGTTGGCGCTCGGTGATGATCAACTATAACCCAGAGACTGTCTCTACAGATTATGACATGTGCGACCGTCTCTACTTCGACGAGCTCACTTTTGAACGGGTGCTCGATATCATAGAGTTTGAACAGCCTCATGGTGTGATTGTCTCCACGGGTGGTCAGATACCCAATAACCTCGCCGTCTATCTCGACGAGCAGCATGTGAACATCCTGGGTACGCAGGCTGCGGACATCGATGGCGCTGAGGATCGTGCGAAATTCTCGCAGATGCTCAACGAACTGGGTGTGAACCAGCCCGAGTGGAGTGCGCTGACCTCGATGGAGGATATCGACAAGTTCGTGGATAGGGTAGGCTTCCCCGTGCTGGTGCGTCCGTCGTATGTGCTCTCAGGTGCAGCGATGAATGTCTGCTCGAACCGTGAGGAGTTGGGACGTTTCCTGCAGTTGGCAGCCAACGTTTCGGAGGATCATCCTGTGGTGGTGTCGAAGTTCATCGAACATGCCAAGGAGATCGAGATGGATGCTGTGGCCCGCGACGGTGAGATCCTGGCTTATGCCATCTCTGAGCATATCGAGTTCGCGGGTGTGCACTCCGGTGACGCCACCATCCAGTTCCCGCCGCAGAAGCTCTACGTTGAGACTGTGCGCCGTATCAAGCGTATCTCGCGTCAGATCGCGGCCGCCCTGCATATCAACGGACCTTTCAATATCCAGTATATGGCGCGCGAAAACGACATTCTCGTCATCGAGTGTAACCTGCGTGCCTCTCGTTCGTTCCCCTTCGTATCGAAGGTGTTGAAGTTGAACCTCATCGACCTGGCTACGAAGGTGATGCTCGGACTGCCTGTGGAGCGTCCGCATAAGAACCTGTTCGACCTCGACTATGTGGGTATCAAGGCTTCGCAGTTCAGCTTCAACCGTCTGCAGAAGGCAGATCCCGTGTTGGGTGTCGATATGGCCTCTACGGGTGAGGTGGGATGCATCGGTGATAATACCAATACGGCCTTGTTGAAAGCCATGCTCTCCGTGGGTCATCGTATTCCCAAGAAGACGGTGCTGCTCTCTACGGGTACGGCGAAGCAGAAGGCCGAGATGCTGGATGCGGCTAAGATGCTCGTGACACACGGCTATCAGCTCTATGCCACGGGAGGTACGTCGAAATATCTCACAGACAACGGTGTGGAGAACACGATGGTACACTGGCCATCGGAACCAGATCAGCAGCCCCAGGCACTGGATATGCTACACCGTCACGAGATCGACATGGTGGTCAATGTGCCCAAGAACCTGTCGGAACGCGAGTTGACCAATGGTTATAAGATCCGTCGTGCCGCCATTGACCTGAATGTGCCGTTGATTACGAACAGCCGTCTGGCCAGTGCCTTCATCAATGCCTTCTGTACCATCAAATTGGATGATATCGGCATCAAATCATGGGCAGAATATAAGTAGATTGTGGCTTTAACGCGAAAAAATGGTGCAATTATTTGGAAAATTCAAATAATTGCATTATTTTTGCAACCAATATTGATACTCAACCTATAATAATGGACGCAGGAGAAACTCTAGAATCAAAGATCAACCGAAGTGAGTATAAGATACTTATTGTGGATGATGTCGTCAGCAATGTCCTGTTGCTGAAGATTCTTCTGACCAATGAGAAATTCCAGGTATGTACGGCCAACAACGGTACGTCGTGTATCGAGATGGCCAAGAAGGAGCATCCTGACCTAATCCTGCTCGACGTGATGATGCCCGACATCAGCGGTTTCGATACGGCAGTGATCCTGAAGAAAGACGACGAAACCAAGGAAATCCCCATTATTTTCCTCACGGCCCTGAATACACCGGCAGACTTGGTTCATGGCTTCCAGGTGGGAGCCAATGATTTCCTGACGAAGCCCTTCAACAAGGAGGAGCTGGTGATGCGTGTGATGCAGCAGATCTCACTGGTGGCTGCCAAGCGGATCATCGAGAAGCAGAATGCCGAGTTGCTCGCCACGCTGAACAACCGTGACAAGATGTATTCCGTGATTGCCCATGACCTCCGTTCGCCGATGGCCAGCATCCGTATGGTGCTCAACTTGGTGGTGCAGTCTTCTTCTCCCGATACCGTAGGTCCGGAGTTGTATGCGCTGTTGGATCAGGCAAACCGTGAGTCAGAGGAGGTGCATGATTTGTTGGACAACCTGCTGAAATGGACGAAGAGTCAGACGGGACGACTGAATGTTGTTCTTCAGGACCTTGACTTGAACGATATCATACCAGGTGTGGTGGAGATTTTTGAGATGATCGCCCAGACCAAGAAGATCAAACTTGATTTGCAGCGTAAAGATGATAAGTTGGTCGTTGTAGCTGATAATGATATGCTGAAGACGGTGGTGCGTAACTTTATGTCCAACGCAATTAAATTCTCTCCAGAGGGATCCTCTATCGAGATTGTCATGCAGAAGGAAGGCGACTTTGCTAAGGTCAGTGTCAGGGATCATGGCGTGGGTATCGCTGCAGACCGTATCGACACCATCTTCCACAAGGGAGAGACCACGTATGGTACGGGTGGTGAGGAAGGTTCTGGATTGGGCCTCCAGTTGTGTCAGGATTTCGCCCGCAAGATTGGTGGTGATTGTACCGTGGAGTCTGTTGAGGGGCAGGGTAGTACGTTCAGTGTCCTCATTCCTTTAAAGAAAGACTGATGGCCACACCTATATATATGATAGAGGAACAAAGACTTCGCCGCAACCTCACGCTGATCGCTGATGTTGCGGCGAAAGCCGATATAGAGATCATCTTAGCCTTCAAGGCTTTTGCCCTGCGGAAGACGTTCCCTATCTTCCGCGAGTATATCCATGCCACGACGGCGAGTTCGCTTTCAGAGGCCCGACTGGCATACGAGGAGTTCGGGGCTCCTGCCCATACCTTCTCACCAGCCTATACGGACGGGGAGATCGATGAGATCATCCGTTGTTCGTCGCACCTGACCTTTAACTCACTCTCGCAGTATG
>JAFYPG010000053.1 GCA_017547605.1 Prevotella sp. | reverse complement strand
TTGATAGAGGTTATTGAGTATCAGAATTAACTCAAGTACTTCTTGCGAGGTCTTCACTTGGCAAAGCAAGGTGTGTCTATTATTATCGTCTTCGCTGGTCTCAAGCGTCACATTATTGCCAAGGTGTTCCAAGATGTCGTCTATCTGGAAACCCTCATTTAAAAACACCGTGATTCTTGGATAAATCCATACTGTCCTCTTCTCTGCCTGATAGATATCCGTCATCTGATATATTTCCGATACATAATAATTGCCATCGGGCAAAGTATAGTCTTTAAGCACAAAGAACTTGTCATCGTCGTATTTGACGATGGCTTTATCTTCCGTCATTCTCTTGCCATCTAACAGATTGTTAAGGGTTTCCAGACTTTCATCGTCCATCGCCATGACAAGGCTGTAGTTGCTTGATGCGTCGGGAATTAACTCCTTAAACACATCATTCCACCAATATCCCCATTGCGCATTGGTGCTCAAACAACTGAGGAACAAATACACCACTAATATACTCTTTTTCATAACCCTTTTGTTTTTTAAAGATTGACGCTGCAAAGATATACAAAACCTCATCAGGTTGGTTAAAAAAGCATGATAAATCTGTTCACAAGTAGAAGTGAAGCAAATTCACTTAACAAGAAGTTTCTTGCCATTCATGATGACAATGCCTTTATAAGAAGCGTTCACCTTCTGTCCTGAGAGATTGTAGATAACATCGTCAGCATCTTTCACAGACCTGACACTTTGGATGCCTGCGGTACTCGTCTTCTCAAGCACCTCAACCTCCTTGAGAATCGTGGTGCCTACAACCCAACCAAACCCAAGCACGACAAAAGCGTTTATAACCCTGCCTTTATACTCTGGGTACTCAACATCGATGATCTGAAAGCCGTCTCTGGCTGTGGCTGCAACTTGACTAAAGAATCTGGTATCCCAGTTACCCATACATAACCAGTATGTACCATCAGAGGGCACCTTCAGGGTCAGGCGAACGATGTAATCGTGACCTTCCTCAAGTATAAGGTTGTCACCAATAACTGTCACCTGAGGTTGCCAACTTTGATCCTGCACCTGAGGATTAGTAATCGCTATACCATCATCAACAATCTTTAATATCGCATCAGTTTCTCCGTCAGCGAAAGAAGACCATAGAGGAAGTTCTGTCAGTCCCTCAAAGTTTACTTTGGCAAGCGATACCAGCGTATCGTTCTCCTCTTGTGCATTTGCACACAAGCAACTCAGCAGGATGATCACAAATAACAAATTCTTTCTCATAACGACAAGGCTTAATTACCTGATTTTGTCGATTTCATCGTCAAACTGATCTGCATTCCCCTCTATCCCGAAGACTTTCTTCAGAAGGTTTTTGCGAATATTAGAAACGTAGGAAGGTACACATTGCTTCAACTTGGCTATCTCGTTAGGCAAGATGTGTACTCGCGACAACAGGCAGATATCATATTCCATCTCCGTCAATGGGGATGCATCCGGATTCATGACATCACGGAAAGAAGGGATTTCGTATTCTACTAATGAGCGTAACTGTTTCCAGTCATTGATGGTCGGATACTGCGGCGGGTTACTTTTAGCCATCGACCTGAGACGCCTCGTAATCGTGGCATTCTTCAGACGATAGTCCAAAGCGGCACCCTTGAAAAGGCGGTAACGCCTGAAGAAATACCAAAACAGAATACCCGATATAAGAATAACAATGACGGCAGTCAGCCAGGCAATCTTGGCCTCCGACTCTTTCTGCTTAGCATGGAATCTGTGATAATTGTAATTATAGGAGGCTTGGAACTTCTGGATGTTCTCCATCTCAGAAAGCGAGTAGGCAGAATCATTCAACTCGTAGGCAAGTGTGGCGTATTTGGCGATAGAATCGGAATTCCTTTTCTGTTCATATACCTCTTGTAGGCCTTTACAACCAGCAATTTGATTACGGATGTCCTGCCCGTCGCGGAGTTCTTTCCTAAAACAATGCTCAGCAGAATCAGGTTGATGGATGGCCAGATAGCATTCACCTTTTATATAATAATAGATCTCGAATCCCTTGGCGATATTCTTCGCATCATCAAACAAGCCAGATTCCTGCTCGTAGATGCGACTGTACTTCAGAGCCTTGGGAATTTCTCCCTTTTTCAACAGAGATGTGATGGTACTGCCGCCAAGGGTACGGGCAGCCCTGTCATTCCTACCAATCTCACGGAACTGTTGGGCAGCCCGTTCCTTGATGTAGATAACAGAATCTGGCATCTTAAGGAAATCGTAGGCTCCACTCTGCTGGGAATAGCGCTTAATGGCCTGTAAGGTGTCCTTATCCTTCCATGCATAATATTCAGAAAGCCTCAGTTCAATCAATTCGCTTCGAGGCTGAACCTGGGTATGATAAATCGAAGCGCACTGTCCATGGATAAGACTTAATAGTTTATAATTACAATCTGCCTGCGTGGTGTCAGCACAATTAGCAGCCTCGTAATAAGTCACCAGCGCACGGGGCAGTTCGTTGAGATCATAATAAGCACATCCAAGGATATATCTGGCACGCATCTGCTCGTTGGCGTCGCCGTGACGGTCGAAGTATAGCACTATGGATTCTGCGAGAGAATCGTTGAGCAATTGTTCACCGTTGCTGTTCTGCTGTTCCAACTCCTCCAGTTGCTGGCGCATCTGCGCGCCATCGCCTTTGCATCCCATGATCAGACATAGGGTGCATAAGCACAACACAATATGGAATAGGCATTCTCGTTTCATCACTTGCAAAGATAATCATTAATACGGAAACGGCCAAACAATTGAGGATATTATGTTGTGAAATCTGTTCACAAAGACTCATTGAGTTCCTTTTAGCGGGAAATAATGCAAAGTTTAGTGTAAGATCGAGAAAGTTACAAATAATTTGTCTATCTTTGCACGATAGAACCCCAAACCCAAGTGAACGATGAAAAAGATACAACTATTGATGCTTGCTGTTGGCCTGACGATGGCCGTGCAGGCGCAGAACGCACCCGTGTTCGAGACGTCAGCCAAGGATGAGATCGCCGCTAACCACTATCTGGCAGGCAGTAACTATCTGGACTA
>JAFYPG010000052.1 GCA_017547605.1 Prevotella sp. | reverse complement strand
CTCCTTTGGAAATATGGGCGGGGATCATAGGCGCTCATGAAGATACGGAGACCTATGCACTTACTCCCTGTATTGGCTGGATGGTACGTAAGGCTGTTCATAGTGATGTTGAAGAAGAATTTATTTTCTAGCAAATTCAAAATAATTAATAAATAGGAGAGACAATTATGGCATTTTGTAGTTTTTGCGGAAAGCCTTTACTGGAAGGAGCCGCGTTTTGTGGTAATTGTGGAAGACCTGTCGCTTCGACGGCAGGATCCTCTGAGTCGTCAAGCCAGGGAAATCAGTCTGAAAAGCCAAGTGGTAAGGGGAACTCATGGTTTGAACATTTGAATGATTATGTAGGTAATGACGCCCCTGCTGATTTGAATTGGCGTGTTCTGTTTTCAGACGTAAATAAGAAACATACGTCAGAAGAGGCGGAAGAAATATTTATTTACGGTACGCACAAAACAACACCATCTATCAATAATGTTTCAAAAGACTGGCCCCATCCATGGCTCTATAGTCGTGTTTTCTTGGCGTTTACAATTGCCTTTGCAATGCTTTGGGTGTGTTGTGTTACTTTTAAAAATGCGAACTCTGTTCCAGGGCTAATTGTCGTCGGATCTTTTGCAGGCCCATTGGCTGTAATGATAATGGCTTTTGAACTGAATATCTGGAGAAATATCAGTTTTTTGGAGGTACTAAAGATTTTTTTTGTGGGAGGATGTGCTTCATTGGTTGTTACATTGGCATTGTTCTCTTTTGTTGGCAACCTTCAATCGGATTTTATCGGTGCTTTTATTGTTAGTATTGTTGAGGAGACAGGAAAAGTTGTTATAGTATATTACTTTATTAAACGGCTAGGGAAGACTTATATCTTGTGTGGATTGTTGATAGGAGCTGCGGTTGGGGCAGGTTTTGCTGCTTTTGAGTCTGCTGGTTATGCTATGCAGCAACGGGATTTAATGGGAGTAGTAAGTAATATTCTGTTAAGAGGCTTCTTATCTCCAGGGGGACATGTAGTATGGGCTGCAATCTCTGGTGTTGGTTTGGTTGTTGCAGCCAAGGAACTTGGTGAAATCTCAACATCATTGTTCACAAATATCAGATTTCTGAGATTGTTTGTAATTCCTGTTGTTCTTCATGGTCTCTGGGATGCATTTGCTTTTGCTGGTCTTACATTGCTCATTCTAGTTGGATTAATAATGTTAGCTTGGGTGGTAGTCCTAATTCTTGTTAATATGGGCTTGTCAGAAGTCTCGAAAGTTCAAGCTAATATGGGTAAAGAACAGAATAATTACGTTTAATTGTCTATTTTATGAAAGAATGTCCTATATGTCATACACAGTATGATGATACGCAGCGCTTTTGTGTTAAAGATGGTCATGAGTTAGTGTCTCTCTCAACTGGGGAGCAAGAAGGCCTTCGCACTCAAAAGGAAGATGTCCATTCTGAAGAAGAAGCTCCAAAGAACACAATGTCAAGTGGGCCGAAAGAGTATCAGCAACCAGTGAATACTCCACCACCACCAAAGAAAAGTAGCAAGATGATGAAAATCATTATTGCTGTCGTTGTTTTGATTGGTGCGTTTGTGGCTATCTACCAATGGGCTTCTAATGCTACAACATATTTGCGTTTGGAGCCTACTTCGTTTTCCGCAGACAAGGGTGGAGGTAAAACTACTATTGGAATTGATTATGATGGATATGTTTGGAACGTGAATCATAAGCCTGAGTGGGTAGAATTGAAGGAGAATGATAGAAGTTTTGAATTGTCATTTGCCCCCAATACATCGGGTAAGCCCAGAGAAGGTACTATTACTATTCAGAGCGGCAAACATCTTGCTAAAATGGAAGTAACTCAAAAGGCTTTTGCTACATACATAAAACATTCTGTCAGTAATATACAGTTCAGCCGATCAGGAGGACGCAAGAAAGTTAAAATAGAAACTGATGGCATCCATGTAATAGCAAATTATCCAGAGTTTCTTAAAATAGACTCACTTGCGGATGGTTTTTCTGTTAAGGCATCTCCAAACGATGGCGAATACCGACAAGGGACTATTATTCTAAGTGAGGATGATGTAAGTGCTATGATTAATTTCCAACAGGGCGGGAAATGCCCATATTGTCATGGTAATGGCGTAATGACCTGTAATAATTGTGGTGGAACAGGTACAATCACTTATGGTTATTATTTTGTTCAATGCGGTTGGTGTGGAGGCAGCGGCGGCATCAATTGTTCTGCTTGTAAAACAACAGGGATAATAGATGTCACAGGTGCAAATGATGATTCAGATTCTGATGATAAGGATAATTGACCGTGTCTTGAAATATTGGTGGATAACTCCACTTATATGCCTGATAGTTGCGGCCTGTTCGTATCTGATGGTAGGCAACAATGTGGAGGGTGAATGGATTTATGATGCTTTGGCCGTCTTATTCCTGATCTTTGCTTTTCTGCAGGTGGTACTCTTTATATTGGCTTTAATCAGAAAAAAGTTCCTCATGTCATTTGGCATTTTCTGTGGAGGTGTATTAAGTGGTATAGGATTCTTTATTATTTCATTTGTGTTGTGGGCTGTGACTCCGCCAGAGAAGGATACTTTTGGACAGGATCATCCCATTCCTGCAGATTTGGTTTGTTTGGAACCAGATGAATCCTTTTGCGAAGAAGATGTTGACAGTACAGATGCTAGTACATGGTTGCGCATTCAACATGAGTATCAGCCTGGCAGATATGAATTCCAGTATTTTTCCACAGCGCTCCCCGATGGTTATATCTATCTGAAGTGCTATGAGGCAACAGCGAATATACGATTGTCAGAGGATCGAATACTCAAACATACACAGACGGAGGTTAGTCATCATACAGTGTTCGGGCCTGTTGGTGGGTACAGCGTGTTTACTGTCTATGAGGGGGATATAGGGGATTTATATGCTGTACGAGCAGAAGTCTGGCATCATGAGACGGCGACAAACAAAGAAAGGATGCTTTGTCAGAAAGTCTATCGAATGCAAGGTTGGGAACGATAAAGAATCCCCGCTCAAAAACGGAGCGGGGATTCTTTATCGCATTTCGAGTTCAGCAAGGTTCGCCACAAGGAACCTACTTGACGATCAGTTTTTTTCCGTTTTGGATATAGAGTCCCTTCGCAGGAGCCTTCGTGAGGCGGCGTCCCTGGAGGTCGTAGAGCTCATGGCTTGTATTATCAGACTTCAGCGATTTGATGGCGGTGTCAATATAGGTGCCCCAACCTTCGGAGAGGTCTTCGAGGGTGATGACGCGGTCGTCGCCCATGCACTTCGTCCATTCCTCACTGCTGGTCTTATCGACGAAGTTGCCACCCCATGACTGGTACCAGGGCATCCACCACGACCAGACGGCATCCTCCTCAAACTCCTTGTCGATATCGGGGATGGGACCGTTCTCTGAGAGGGCGATGATCTTCTTGCCATTAGAGAGGGTCTTGAGCTTGTCGAAGGCAGCGTAGTTGCTGGAGTAGTCGAGGGCGTTGTTGTAGATGTCGATTGCGATGACATCATAGTGGGTATCGCCAGGATTCCAGTCGGCATCGTCAGTCGTACAGGGGTTCCATACCCAGATCACGTTGTGTACGCCCTTCACGCTGATCATCTCATCGACAATCAACTGATAGAGCTTGACGTAGTTCTCTGCACCGTCTGTTCCCCACCAGAACCAACCGCCGCTGGCCTCATGGAGCGGACGGAAGATACAGGCGACACCGATTTCCTGTAAAGCAAGGAAGTAGTCGGCAACGAAATCAATGTCTTTGACCATGTTCTGATAGACCTCTGACGAGGTGTTCCAACTGCCGTCGGCATTCATGGCGTCAGAAATCTTCAAGGTGCAAGGATTCTCAACCTGGTCGTTGGCATAGAATTCATCGGTGGTACGACTGGGATCGCGCCAATGCCAGGAGAAGGCTGGGATGCCACCGCGCTTGTAGAGGTCTTTGGCCAGTTCCACCGAGGCATCTGTGTATTCTTTGTACCAGGAGTTGTTATCGGCAGACTTACCTGTGGCATTCATGAAGTCGAAACCTACGAGGGCAGGGTACTTGCCAGAGGCGTTATAGACGGCCATCACGTCTTCATGCTGGGTGACGTCGCCGTTGGCTGTGGTCATATCACCTGTCATGATGCCAGAGATGGTTTTCTTGCCGAAATTGTCATAGAGGAAGGTATAGACCTTCTTGGCGGCCTCGGAGGCGTTGGCATCGACAGGTGCATGGGCGATATCGAACTCCACAGTGCTCGAACTGCCGCTGGCGATACGGATGTAGTCGATGAGATACCAGGTCCAGTTGGGGGTGATCTCAATGGTGTTGTCGCCCGCACTCATGATGAAGGCACCTATCTCTATCTCACCCACGCCAGGGACAGGTGTCTGGAACGTACTGGAGCTGCCATTGACGGAGATATTAACCGTCTTTTCTCCCCATTGGCCGTCGTAGCCGACATAGATGGTATATTTTCCATCCTCAGCAGCCGTGTAGGTAAAGGTGATCTTGGCATTGTTTTCCTTCATAGCCAATGCCTTTCCACCAGAATACTGGTCGTTTTCAACCAATTCACAGTTCTCGTTGGCGGCATCCTCGGCCTCCAACTTCGTGTCTCCCTGCGCTAATGTCGGGGTGAGCCCACAGACCATCAGGTACAGAATGAATAATACTTTCTTCATGCTTTGTAGTAGTTAAATAAGAGATTTTCCGCTGCAAAACTATGCAAAAAGAATTGGATTTGCAAATACAAAGACAATAAAAAACAGATACTTCGTATAAAGTACCTGTCTTTGATAAGAAAGTATTATTGATGTTTATTCCTATTCCTCTTTCAGCAGGTCTGGGCGTAGGCGGCGGGTGCGTTCCATGGCCTGTTCCAGTTCCCAGTTGCGGATCTTCGCCTCGTTGCCGCTGAGCAGAATATCGGGCACCTTCCAGCCTTTGTAGTCGGCAGGACGGGTGTAGATGGGGGCGGCAAGAATGTCATCCTGGAAACAGTCGGAGAGGGCAGATTGCTCGTCACCAATCACACCAGGCACCACGCGCACCACGGCATCGGCGATCATGGCTGCTACGAGTTCGCCACCTGTCAATACGAAGTCACCGATGGAGATCTCACGGGTAATAAGATGATCGCGGATGCGCTGGTCAATACCTTTATAATGTCCAGCGAGGATAATCAGGTTACCCTTCAGTGAGAGTTCGTTGGCGATATGCTGATCGAAGCGTTCGCCGTCGGGTGAGGTGTAGATCACCTCGTCGTAGTCGCGCTCGGCCTTTAAGGCGGAGATACAGCGGTCGATAGGTTCGCACTGCATCACCATACCTGCACTGCCACCGTATGGGTAATCATCCACACGGCGCCATTTATCAAGGGTATAATCTCGTAAATTGTGGAGGCGGATCTCCGCCAGTCCTTTCTTCTCTGCCCGAGCCAGGATACTCTCGTGGACGAAACCCTCCAGCATCTCGGGCAAAACGGTAATAATATCTATTCTCATGGATTAGCTTGAGTTATAATGAATGTCTATGTCTAGATGGTGAGCCACCGCCTCTTCTGTTGCCATACGAATTCGTGTTGCGCCTTGGCTCACCGTATGACGTACGGCGTGGTGGGGGAGGAGGCTGTCTGCGCACAGACGATGACACAGGAGGATCTGTATCTATACGTCGGGTAGGTGGTGGATTGACGGGCTCTACATCGTTGGCCGTATTGTCATTCCTGCCCAAGAGACTGTTAATGGCGCCTTGTGCGGCAGAACGATGCCTTCCCCGAGGAAAGGAGTTCAGATACGTTTCATAGTCGTTGACCGACACGCAACTGTAAAACATGGCATCGTCGTCAGCAGAATTGTATTCTATGCGATCATCATATCTTGCCTGTTTGGAAGATGATGACCTGTCGATGACGCGGATGATCTCCTTTGTCGAATGAGATGCATTTGATGTATTGGATGACTCTGTAGGAGCAGACTGGGTTTCTGCAGAAGCATTTGCTGAAGCTGTCTTTTGTTTGAGTGCTTCAATACGTCTGAGGGTCTCAGAATTCTGATCGTCATACTGTTTGTTGAAATACATGATGATGCCAGATAGGATGGCAATGACGACACATGCCGCTGCTGCAATGATGAGCCCATTTCTCAGGTTATGATTCTTACTCTTAGCCGGAGTGGGAGAGGGCTTGGGTTTAGATACGTGATTGACGGGACGGATGACTGGCGACGGAGTCGGCTCTACGACAGGTGCTGGCTTGACGACATGTTCCGTTGGATGGTTATTCTGTAATGGTAGTGGTGGTATGGTTCTTTTCTGGAGATAGGCAGTAGCATATTCATGGATCTGCACAGCCGTCGGACGATTCCATGTCTCAGCAGCAAGACATGACGTGACAAGCCTTGACAATTCTGATGAGCACCCGCTGATGGATGTCGGGATGCGTGCGCCACTGAGTTGTACACAGCCACCCATACCTTCCCATAACACATCACCCGTGATCAGTTCGTACAGTGTCATGCCGAAGGCCCAGATGTCACTGGCCAAGACGACCAATGGTTTCTCTGAGAAACGTTCTGGTCCCATATAGGCAATGGTGCCCGAGGTACTGACATGATTGTTCGTGCGACTCATCTTCGTGCGGAAACTCCGGCTGATGCCAAAGTCGGAGATGACATACCTGCCATCGCTGGTGATGAGTATATTATCGGGTTTGATATCCTGATGGACGATGGGGGGCTCCTGACTATGCAGGAAGGCCAAGCCACCTGACACATCGAGGACGAACTTCCATACTTCTGATTCCGGCATCTTGCCAATATGCTGGGTGACAGACCCGTTGGCACAATAGGGCATCACCAGATAAGGATAGTTCTCAAAGACATCGAAATGGTTGATATTCAGAAGATTGGGGTGGCGTAGTTTGTAGGCTACCTTAAATTCATTACGGAAATCATCCAAACCTTTGGCATCCAGCGTTCCGTAGAATTTGATGGCTACATCAATGTCTGCCAGCAGATTATGAGCCAGCCACACATCTCCGAAACTGCCCTGACCAAGATGTTGTTTCAATTCATAATGCTCAGCGACAATACTACCTTCCTTGAATTCCACCATTTCTACATGATAATTAATTACCGCTTAGTTTTGTCCAGTAAGGCATGATGGTATTCACTATCTCCTGTTTGATGGGCTCGCAGTCTTTTGACAGCCAAATATAAGTGCAAGCCCCAATCAAAAGGAGGATCAGAACGATCAGGAAATTCCTGAACTTATGAGAACGTCTCATCGGTTTTGAGCGGACGGTAGCAGAGAGGTCTTCTTCAGGCTCTTCCTCTGCCTTTTTCTCTTCTGCGGATGGCTCAGTTGTAGTTTCTTCTTCCTCTTCTTCGTCTGTTTGGATATTGGCTATGGCTACGGTTACATTATCATATCCACCCGCTGCAAGGGCATCTGCAATCAGTTCATTTTTACATTCAATGGGATCTTCATGGAACTTGATCAGGGTGTCAAGGATCTGATCGTCTTGACAGAGGCCACAAAGTCCATCGCTGCAGAGCATAATCGCATCTCCATTATGAATCTGGTAGATACGGGTCTCTGGATTTGCACGGTTGTCAACGTCTCCCAAACAACGTGTGATGACATTTGAGAGCGGATGATCATGCATCAGTTCGGGAGCCAGTTCTCCTTTGTCAACAAGTTCCTGAACGTAGGAGTGATCCTTCGACAGTTGGATGAGTCCATGCTTCTTGTTGAGTACATAGCAGCGGCTGTCTCCACACCAGCAGATATAGGCCTTGTCACCAAGCACCCATGCCATCACAATGGTGGTACCCATTCCCTTTGTGCTCTGTTCTTCTTTACTGTGGTTGAGGATGTTGAGATCCGCCTGTTTCACCACATCTTTCAAGAACTCCTGCACAGACTTGTCGTCCTGGATCACCTCCTTGAGAGCGTCCGGATTGAATTTTTCCTGAACGGTTTCTACGGCAATGGCTGAAGCCACCTCACCGGCATTAGCACCGCCCATGCCGTCGGCAACGACGAGCAAGGCTCCAAACTCCCCCAGGTCGGCATAGGGGCCGTCCTGGGGAATGAGCCATTCTGATTTGCTGAGGTCACTGGATACAATGAAGTTATCCTCATTGTTCTGTCGGATCAATCCGACATTCGTGCCTGCAGCAAGTTTGATCTTAATTTCTGACATATTTCAATTTAGAGTCTTATCTTACTCTATGGATAGGTACTATGCGTACTTCACCACCGAAGTTTCCTACGTTGACACCTACAACACGGTAACTACCGTTACTCTCCTTGAAGAAAGCAGGTGAACCAGTGAAGCCCCAGTTGGTGGAAGCATCTTGCAGGGTGATGAAGCGGGCAGCCAAACGAGAGGTGCGGCTTGTGAAATACTTCACATAGTTAGAGAGCACCTGGATATCTGTTCTGCCAGAGAATCCTGCGATGACCACTTCCTCACTTCCCTTCAGGCTCTGAGCCGTCGGGATATCAACGGGCAGACCGCCAGGAGCACCCAGTGCCAGAGAGGCTGCATTGTGAGAATTGTCAGTGTAGTAGGTCACGACGAAGTTCTGGTAAGTACTTCTCTTGTACTCAATGTCAACGCCCCACTGTCTGGCTTTCTTAAGGACATCCTTACGGATTCTTACAACATCCTTGCCGTCGTATGCCTCCAATGAAGCGAGGTCGAACTGGGTATTGCTGAAGCGCAGCGGGTGACCGGACCCGCGGGTAGAGTAGGCCTCGAAATCCAGAATCACATGGAAGCCGGCAGCCACATATTCAGCGAGCAACTGACGCCAGTCGTCATTACGATAGACATTACGATATACCCAAGGCTGGAGGTTAGAACGGGCAGTAATAAACTTACCACCAATCACGAAACCAGTACCTACCACCAGTTGGCTGGTAGCAATTCCTGGATCATACGAATTGCCGTCGCGCTCCAGAGTGATGCGCTTCACCTTCAAGGTATAAATGTCGTTATAATAATTAACAATGTTATCGGATGCACCTGCAGAATTCTGGGCAGACTCCTGAATGGTTGGATTAGACTTATCGATAAAGTCATTCTTGTTACCAGGATTAACTGCTACACCTTCTGCTGAGACGACAGCCTGTTCTGAGTTGTCCCAACGTTCTTCACCATCAGTAATGGGCCCAGTAGTGCCTAAGCCTGCCTGTCCACCTGTGGCGGCAGCAACAGCAGGAGTTGCCTCAGAACCCTTACCTCCTGTGTCTTCATCGTCGTCAAAACCGTAATCGGCCAACTTAGCCTTCGTGGAAGCCAGTCTCTGGGAAGCATTATTGTAGGCATAGACTACACGTACACGCTCCTTCTGTACCTGTCCAAGTTGTTGTTTAATCTCTTGGTTGTTAGGATCATTTGCCAACTTGGCTGACAACTGCTGCTCCATATTGTCGAGTTTCATCTTCTCAAGACCGAGCGAATCCACCTGAGCCTGATACAGGGCCATCTCCTGACGTAAGGCCTTGTTATCGAGTGTCAGTTTGTAGTTCCATGCGCCGAAACCGAGAATGACCAGAATGAGAAGAGCGGTCAGAGCCCAGATAGCCCGACGATAAGGACGCAATGCCTGCTGACGGAACAGGTTCATACGCTCTGTCAACTTGATGCTGGATGTCAGACCCTGTTTGCCTTGAGGCTGGATGAAGCCTAAACGTGGACCATTGACAGACAACTGGATTTCATCACCAGACTGGAGGTAGTAGCTGCCCTGAATAGGACGACCGTTCACCAATGTCGGGTTAGAGTTAGAGAGATGAACTAACTGCCAGTTGTTACCATCACGGATGATGGCTGCATGCTTACGACTGACAGTGTCAAAAGATTCATCATAGCGGACTTGACAGGAAGCATCACGACCAATTTCAATCTGGTCGATAATGATTTTCTGAGACTCACCAGCACTGTGATACTTAGAACTGGTCTTGTGCTCCAGGATGTAATAAGTACGTCCTGATCCGTTGAAAATGGCACCCATTCCTGCTCCAACAGAGCCGGCAACTGTGCGTTTGTAATTGTTTTGAGTTTCCATAAATTTATAATTAAAGGGTTAGTTAATAATTCTCGAATCTCATCGTGACATCGCCCATAGCAATGATGTCACCAGTGCTCAGATAGAAACCGTTCTGTGGAACGGGTTTTGCGTTGACATATGTGCCGTTGCTGGAATTCACCCATCTGCGTGACTCTTTCTGCCATTGACCGTCGCGGATGACCCATTGTCTGGAACTGGTGTCCAGTTCCATGGTACAGTGGAAGCGCGATATGAAATCGCTGAAATCAGACTTAATCTTAATGGTATTTCCCAACTGACGTCCGACAGTCAGAATCCGCTGTCCGGTACTGGCTATCTGCGACAGATTATATATCCTGCCATATTCTTCTCCTTGGAGTATCCGCAATTGGAACCCTCTGGTCACCTGCTGGGGTACATAGGACTGTACCATTCTGACAGGCTCCCTTTGATAACCTCCCGCTTGTTGGGGGATCAGTCTGAGAACATCTTCCACAGTCTGAAGCCGTTCTTTAAAATCTGATTTCAGACAACCGTCAATCAGACGGTACCATTGCTGACCATTCGGTATGTTATTCAACAAACCACGGTTCCAGATACCGTCTTTTCCACGTTTCTGGTATTCTGCCAGTTCGTTGTGCGATTCCAATGAACCAAAAGGCAGTTGACCAGTCAGCAGTTGAAATACAAGTACGCCAAATGAGAAGATATCCGTCGTAGGCAGTACGGTAGCCCCACCTCTGGCTCTCGTTGCCTGCTCAGGAGGCATATAGGCATAAGTGCCGAATACCTGATTGGGCTTTCCGAAGATATTACGTTGGGTCATCCTGTGCGTGCGGTCGCCAGAGATGCCGAAGTCTGTGAGGGCTGCCTTGCCATTCTCTTTGAACAAGACGTTCTCAGGTTTTAAGTCGCGATGTACTTTACCTCTCGCATGAAGGGCATTCAACCCAATCAGGATGTCCTGACAGATCTGGGGCGTTCTTGAATCGGGTTTTCCAAGATAAGGCTCCAGATCTCCTCCTGGACAAAACTCCATCACGATATACGGATTGCCTCCAACGATACCATTGGCAATAGAGCGTACCAGGTTGTCACAGTCGATCTGGCCTGTCTTGAACTCCATTTCGAATCGGTCCATGAGGGGTTGTCGAATCTCCGCCGGCACCTCCCATAGTCTCATCAGTTTCAAGGCATATTTGTTACCGCGACCGTCTTCTACCAGATAGACCACACCGAAAGAACCCTCACCAAGGGTTTTCCTGACGCTGTATCTGTTGTCTATGACGTCGCCAGGCTTAAAGTCACATCTGTCAACAACCTGATAGGTAACAGCCATCCTGTTATGCTTATTCGGTTTCGAATCTGAACCTTCTGTCTCCTAATACGATCACATCCCCTGGTTCAAGTGACAGTTTGCGATTGGCTTCCAGATAGGTAGAACCTAATTCACTGTGGTTTAGCAGGTACCACTGACCGTTTTCGCAGATCAACTCGGCCTGTTCCTTAGAGGTGATGGTACGATTGTCTCGCTCTGTATTCTCTCTGTTCAGGATGATGGAATCGCCCTCATAGTCATTCGTGAAGGGTTCGGTAATCTCACCTTCTTCTGGAATGATGGTCAGATGGCATTGGGGCTTTGGAGGCTCAGGAGGAGCCACAGGCTTATGTCTGATAGCACGTACGGTTTGCAGGTGAATACGCTCACCACATTTCGGACAGAAACTAAAGTCTGGTGAGACCATGGCACCACATTTGTCACATTTCACTTCGCCAATCTCCAAATCAATCGCATTTTCCTTCTTAGGCGTAGGACTCTGAAGGGTTGTCGGCGCTGAACCGAGGCTCGCACCACAGTTCGGACAACTGGTGAAATTACCTACAACAGGGTAACCACAGTGTGGACAATTCTTGGGTGCTTGTGCAACCGTTGCCTTTAATGAGACTTGATTCTGTAGGTCAGAACTGTTAACGATTCTTGTAGGTCTTGGTGCAGGTTCGGCCTGTTGGGAATTCAGAACAGTAGGCCGCGGCGCTGGGGCAGGTTCTTGGTATTGAACTTCTCCACTCTGCAAAGTGTGACCACATTTGACGCATACACTACTACCGGGACCATTGTCCCAGCCACAATTGTTACATCTCATACTTTTAACTTTTTAGTTATGGTAATATCAATACTATTTTTGTTCAACTCTGATAATGAACTCCTCACTTTGGCTTCGGATGACAATATATCCATTCCGTCCAGTCTTAAAGTCAGGGTCTGTCTTAGCCAAGGGATCTGCCTTGATGGATAGTTCATTACCACTGGTTGCAGTAACCTCACACCAGTCAGGATATTTAACAAGGGTCCAGTTCTTGTTGTCTGCATAGAGGGTGTCACTATTACAACTGATGCCCACTTTCTGGGTACCGCCTTTCTTCTTGTTGATTTTTACATCTGGTTTTGTTACATCAATCTTTGGTTTATTACCTTTCTGCACGAGTTTAATGAACCGTGTGGTCTGGTCGTAAATCACAGTGATACCCGTCATACGACTCAGGGTACTACTGGTAGCCATGCAGGTCACCTGTAGATCTTTTCCGTCCATCGACTTGGTCAGTTTACACCAACTCTCATGCTCTGATGCTACATTGGCGGTCCAATCACTACTTTCCGGAACGGTCTGAACACCGACAATTTTTGTGTCAGATCCTGCATCAAACATTAAATTATAAGTAGATAGTGTCAACAATTTCGATGACGAGTTTTTCTGGGAACTGTCATCACCTTTGCCTTTTTTATTGTTAGCAAGGCGGTTGCATTTGGTGATCTGCGCCTTGCATTTCTTGACATTGGCAGCACTCTTGTTGATGGCCATCGATGCTTTAAAACTGGCAATGGCTCCCTGATAATCTCCTTTGTTCATCAGGGCGACACCTTTGTTATAAGATTCAGTAGCACTTTGGGCGAAACTGGAGCTTGGGAAGAAACTCAGCAGTCCGAAAATAATCAATAGTTTTAAAATTGTTCTCATCGTTCTAATTAGTTTCGTTGTCAGTATTCTCGTTATTTGGGTTAGTCAACAGGTCGCCAATCAAGGGTTTGATGGCATCGGCTCTTGTTCTGAATTCCTCCACATATTCCGCTCCTGCATCCAGATTCTTATAGATATCAAGAAGGGCAGATTTGATCAGTGTTTTCTGTTGTAGGGCAGAATTGGCAATCTCCACATTGAGAGAATCCTTATCCTTTAAGGCTTCGTCAAGTTTGGTAAGCGCCTGAGCATAGACGTTCTCAACCTTATTATACAAAGAAGCGTCAGTATATTCGTCTGGATGATTCTGTATAATCGTGTCCGCATTTTCTTTGATGGTCATCGCCTCAAGGATTCTGACTTGGGCAATAGAATCATAGTTCACACGCGGCACTTCCACAACCACTGGCATTTCTTCCTCTTTTTCACCACCAGAGAAGACGGCAATCAGGATTCCAATCAGTATCACGGCAGTAGCGATACCTGCATAAATCATCTTTTTCCCCGAGCCGCTCTGGATGGGCTTACTTTTCTTAATGGCAGGCTCCGCAGCCTTTATTTCTTCTTTGGGCTGGGGCTTGACAGGTTCTGATTGCTTAACTGCAACAGGAGTCGGCTCTTGGGGCTTGACTGTCGTCTCCACAGATGTCACAATGCCGTGCATCTTGTTGTAGGTCATCTCCTCGATTTTACTTGCCGACGGGCGATCCCACGTCTCTTTTGCAAGACAACTACTGATGATGTCTTTAAGTTCCTGCGAATAGTCGCCCTCAATAATGGGTATTTCAGCACCGTTTTTCTGGAGCAGGCCACCATGGTTTCCAAACGGGGGTAAGCCTGTCATCAGTTCATACATCATGGCACCCAGCGACCATACGTCACTGGCCATAATCGGTTTGGGATTGCTGCTAAAGCGCTCAGGTCCCATATAGGCCAGTGTGCCACCGCTCTGTTCCTGGGACTGGGCCCCACGAATGGTACTGCGCACACGTGCACTGATACCAAAGTCTGTAATCAGATAACGGCCTTCGTCATCGATGAGGATGTTATCGGGTTTGATATCCTGGTGAATCAAGGGAGGTGTCTTTTCATGTAGATAAGCCAATCCTGCAGCCACATCATGTAACATCTTCCAACATTCCTCTTCTGGCATGTTCTTCCCTTCGGTGATGTATTTAAATGCAGAGCCGTTTTTGATGAGGGGCATGATCAGATAAGGCATGCGATCCCAACAGTCAAAATGGGTAGGACGTAGCAGATTGGTGTGATTCATGTCGAACACCATGGAAAACTCCTGTGTGAAAATCTTGATGCCATTATCATCCAGACCAGTTCCTGGTGCATACACTTTCACTGCTACCTGTACATTCGTCAAGTTGTCTTCTGCAAGCCAGACTTCAGCAAATCCACCTCTGCCTAATTGTCTGATCAGTTTATATCTGTCTGCGAAAAGCAGACCTTCCGTTAGTGCCATTTCGATTGTTTTTGTTATTTAGAGTTCAAATTTACTAATATTTTTTACAAGTTAACTAAAAACCCATCATGAATTAACCATTTTTAATGTTTGTTTTTGTATTTTGGCAACAATCATGGCGAACAAAAGAATCGTTTAATGTCCGCAAGATATTGATGACCCGTTTCGACACCAAGATCATACACATGTTGCATTTCCTCTGGGTCGTGTGAGATATGGCCAATGGGCAACTTTCTCTCAGGTCGTATCACGAGGCATCGTCCCTCGCGCTCAGCCTGCCTCACATATTCTAATTGTTGATTATACATGAGGTGTCGTTTATCCAATGCTTCGATCATTTGAGGATACTGATGAAGGGCAAGGCGCATCAGGGGCATCAGACGGTTATGTTCTTTGACATATCCTTCTGGTTGGGTGAGGATCACCAGATTGCGCTCATAGCCAAGATGTTCAAAAAATTCAAGGGGAATAGAGTCTGCCACACCACCATCCAATACCTTATAGCCTTCAAGTTCCACCACCTTTGAGGCCAAGGGCATAGAAGCCGAGGCACGAATCCAGTCATAAGTGAGTTCGTTGCTTTCCTCTAACTTCTTATAGACGGCTTCGCCAGTCTCCACGTTGGTACACACCACATAGAATTCCATCGGATTCGCTTCAAATGACTTATCATCAAAAATGTCAAATTGTTTGGGAATGATATGATAGCCAAATTCTGCATTGTAAAGGTCACCAGTCCTTAGCCATGACCACCAACTGCAATAGCGTCTGTCACGTGCAAACATCTTATTATATCTGATGGCCCTGCCAGGCTGTCTTGACTTGTAGTTACATCCAAAGGCAGCACCAGCCGATACGCCTATCAAGCCATCAGGTTCTATACCAGCATGCATCATCACGTCAATGATACCACTCGTAAACAGACCGCGCATCGCACCACCTTCCAACACCAATCCCCGTTTCATTTTTTTTCTTTGTATGTTCAGTTTTGTGAAGGCAAAGATACACATTTTCTCATATTTCTCAAACATCATGGACAATAAAAGTGCTAAAAATTTGGATTTATCGGAAAAACTCATTAATTTTGCCTCCGAAACAATTCATGTATAATTAAATTTGGAGTATATGAAGAAGATTATTTTTGCATTATTCGGAGTCGCCATGCTTACGCTGACAGCATGTCAGTCTAAGAAGGCAGCAGTCGATCACACCCCGTATCGTACGATCGTGACCTATGACATTACATTTGATGTCAACAAAGCCGACATCAAGGATGAGTCCATGGTGGAGATTAACCGTATCAAGAAACTGATGGATGAGAATCCAGAACTGAAGTATGAGGTTCAGGGTCACACGGATTCTACTGGTACTCCTGAGTCTAACCAGAAACTCAGTGAGAAGCGTGCCAAGGCTATTGTCGATAAACTTGTTGAGATGGGTATCGACGAGAGTCGTCTGACTGCTGTTGGTAAGGGTGAGTATGCTCCCATTGCTGACAATGCCACAGAAGAAGGTCGCGCCCAGAACCGTCGCGTGGTGTTTGTCGCGAAGTAATGTGAGGATGAGATTTCTGATAACACTTTGTGCTATATGT